>RFPC01000125.1 GCA_009926305.1 bacterium | reverse complement strand
CTCAAAAGTTTCCGCCAACTCGCTTCAGGGCACCCTGATGAGGGAAGGCTTCTCGAAGATGCTTCAAAATACGGCTCAGATGAAGCTCTTGATGACTCTCCACCTCATTTTTTAAAAGGTTATCGATGGTTCAGCACTCTGTAGATAAGAGCCCTATCAGTCTCTACTTCCTCGATGAAGAAATCTCGGTAGCGTTCGGAGAGTTACTGCAATCACTCGGTTTTCAAAAACAGACGCTTCAGTCACTCCAAGAGCACATCTGATGTAGCGAAGTTTGTGAGTCGGCTCAGAGAAGCACTTGGTTCAAGTGTGGCATCCGTGGTCACCGTGCCGGAGCTAAACGTTCATAAGGTCGTGCAATATCCAGCGAGCATCTTTAAAGACTAATTTTCGAAGAGGAGCAGTGAGGGTAGCTCACATCCTTTTGTATGGCGAAGAAGTTGATATCCCACCCCGGATACCCCAGAGAACAGCCCAGGAATCAGAAAGTTCTCTTTTGAATTCATGAGGAGTCGAGGAGCTCGTCCCAGATTCATTTCCTCTAGTAGCCACTGGGAAACTCCCGTTCTAAGGGATGCACTCTCTATATCCTTACTATTACCGAGCAACTCCATAGTCGCAGGAGTTCCACAACAAAGGCTGTCGACCTTTGATAAGGGTGTAGTGAGAACTTTTGAACGCACTTTCTCGATATATTGCTTTAAGTATTGAAAGTTCTCATTTAAAGAGATCGCCTGATAAGCAAGAAGTATCCCAAGAGATCCATGACACCAAGCACTCGTTACATAACCAGCGTTAGCGGGAGACACCCCTTTCCTTAAATCTGGCCAGTTCTGAAGTGCCGGTGAGAAGAGAGAAGTCTCATAGTTTAGTGCTTCATGTATTGAGTCGGCAATCTGTGGGCTCTTTAGAATCTGGTTCAACCTCGCTAAGGCGAAACAGATTCCTGCTGCCCCGTGAGCAAAACCACAAAGAAAATCGCCTTGAAATGGCCACGATCGGTAGTTAGTGTGAGGAGATCTCGTTTGATTGGCAATGAGGTTGCTCGCACACTCCTCTGCAAGTTGTAGAGCTTCCTCACAACCCGAGACTTTATAAAAAGCAAGCGAAGCAATGATTGTACCCGCTATTCCAGAGAGGAGGTCATACTGATCTGTTTCAAGGTTTTGGGCGCGGATGAGTTTCAGGAGTTCTTCTGCTCTATTCAAACAATCTCTTTCGTCAAGTCTATCTGAACAGAGGCAAAGTCCATACAGTACACCTGGCCAACCCGACAATCCATGTATACTGATCTGTGATAAGGAAATGTTTTCTTTTAGTTTCCCAATCTCCTGAAACACAGGAAGGAGGGTTTTCCTCGCTAATTCACTCCATGGGCCGGAGGGATTAATAGACAGTAAGGATGAGAGGAATATAGCGATCCCCGTGTTTCCATGATAGAGACCTGGCCCAACTACTGTATGCTCATAGCGATTACCACTCGAAGCCAAACCAAGAGCTATCCAAGTGATCCCTCCGTTCTTTGCTTCTATAGCAGAGCTCTCTAACATTTCACCGATTCCAAGCACTGCCCCTAGTGTTCTCCGACTTAAATCTTTCTCTTGAGATACAATTGGGAGCTCAGACACACTGGGTCGAAAGGCACTATGGACGGGGCTCGATACACTCTTCCGTGCACCGAGCAGACTTTCTTCGGTAAGTCTGAGTTGGAATTGCTCTGTGGCTAGCGAGAAGTTTTGGATTCGTGAAATTGCTCGCTCGAATGGGCATTCAGTGGGAAGCGAGTATAGCTCGCCATTTCCGTCACATCGTACGTTCTCACCGGGAGAAAACGATATAGGAGTTGTGATCAGTGGAATATCAAGCGAGCTTAAAGCGTTTCTCTCTGCTTTATCAACCGCAAAGTACTCGCTATCTCCAGCATATGTCGAAAGGGACGGCAGAGATTCTAAAAACTCGGCTCTTTTCTCTTTGCTCCGAAGGTATTTCGGATGAAGACTGTGCTCAAGAAACGTAGCGTAGTGGTTTGTAGGACGAAAAATGACCCTACTTTTAAGATGCTTGAACGAAAAAAGGACTGAACTCTTTGCTAAGAGTTCGTTCTTATTCTGTTGGACAATCTTAAAGATCTCATTCATTCCCTTGAGTATATATGGGATCACTTTCTCATCGAATTCCTGCCGAATTTTAAAGGGATCATTCCCTTGGCGGGTTAAAGTTTCCGCCCGTACCCCAAAGCGCATAGTGTTCAAGTTCATATCTTGCATGAATGCACGGGATATACTGACACCTTGTTTCCCAATCCCACTCATTCCACTCAGATCATAGTGTGATTCACCATCGGGAAGATCAAAGTGAATCGGTAACATGGCGGTACGAAGCACTGACTCATTGAGAAGAAAGGTCGCCCAATCGAAAGCATTCTTCTGAGCTGAGAGTCGGCTCCTGCTCCAGCGGTCATAGTGAAGAAGGGTCTCAACGTCCACAACGCATGGATGATTGTCTCGTACTATTATATTTTCATGATGGAGATCGGTACCTCCAAGAAGATGCCAAATTGCGGTTAGCATTCCGCACTGTAAGTAGTACTCTTTAACAGAGCCAGACGAATTGGACGGAAGATACTCTAGGAACTCACTCCAACCATACTCTCCCCTATCAAGTGAGTGGGGAACAGTAATTCTGAGTGACTTGAGTCGAGCGCGAAAAAACTCAACAAAGCCAGTAAATGCTTGATCCAGCGCAAGTGAGCGCGGCTTATAGACAAGCTGTTTTCCAGTCGCGAAAGAAATAATTGCTACGGACTTGCCGCCCCGGTGTAAGTCTCCGGCACCCAGGTTTACCGAGGTGACTGACTCATCAGTGGCAATTTCGAAATGCTCCTCAATAAGAGTTCTCTCGCAAGTGATACGCTCCAGCAACAGAGAGGTTGTTTCTAACCAATTTCTCTCAGTAAGTTGAAAGATCCTCCACCATTCCGGGTATTCCACTTTCAAACGCTGACATCCAGTCGCTAGCTCCTCGTCTCGAAATTGAGCATAGAGGGCAGCTTGGCTATGGCCGGTGGGCTCAATGAAACGAACGATGTCAAATCCTAGGCGGAGCCTGCAAAAGCTTGAGAACTCGCTAAATAATAGTCGGTTACTGAGTCTTGAGAGGTTTTCAATCAGTGAGGACTCAACTGACTCAATACAGCTTAGAGAGAAGAGCTTCGAGAATCTCTGTCGAAGCCTCTCTCGACTCTTTTGACTTAAGAAAAGAAGTAGCTCGTGAAATGGAGTCTGATTGGAATCCTTGTGGTCGATTCGCTTTGGTATGTCCGTGAGAGGGTGGGTCACCCCACCCTCTTGAAGTTGTTCTTTCTCGCTGTTCATTATTTTATTTGCATTTCGAAGAGAAGGTAACACAATGAGAAGACATGCATTGTCCAGTGAGACACTGAGAGGCACTTACACAGTGGCAACTCAGGCATGATGTCGTATTATTTATAGTATTTCGGTCGAGATCTCCGTCATCTGGTGTAAATTGAGAGAGCTCAGGAACAACGATATGCATGCTGTTTTTATTTTCAACGAGAATTTGAATCTTTAAATTCTCTGAGAGTGTTGAAAAGTCAGTACCAACCATCTCGGCAAGAACGCCTTTCGGGTCTTCTAGAAGAGATGCCTTTAATTCTGGATCCGTTGCTGCTTCAAGGAGGACTCTCCCAATTTTTGAATTCTCATAATAGCTAGCTGTCGGACGGTCTGCCGAGGGAACAACCAAATGAACTTGCTCCACTGAGTCTACAAATACGTTAATTTCGTTTGACTGAAATATCTCCTTGAGGTGAGAACAGTTAAGTCGTATCGCTTGCTCGACAGCCCCCTCTTCATTTGATTCCAATGCCTGCCGAAAGTCACTGTTTTCTAGAGCAAGTCCAACGATGACCTCACGGACTTGCTCTGTAGGATGTAAATCAGTTTGACTCGCTTCGGTGGCTTGGAGTCCACTCATCTTCTCATCAACTAAACTTTCCTGAACAGATACTAGATTTTCAAGTGTAATGCTCATGTGATTCTCCTTTTCACTAGAAATACAACTCTCTCCGTAAGTGAGTTTGTCAAGAGGCTATCATGTTCTAGAGGCGTATCCGAGAGTCTGAAATTTGGATCATTCAAGAACAACATGAATCATACTGATAGATGACCTTTATCTCGATCCGGAAGGATTCATTGAGCACATGAGCGATTTACATCAATTCATATTGGATATGTTCATCTTAGATCGATCCTTTTTACACCTGATTGAAGTCAGCTCTGATGAGCCTCTACTCTATCAAGAGGAAGCAAAGAGCACGAATTCCCGTAAGGTTGTCCATTGCATGTTGATCTAGGCGAAAGGAGGTCATAGATGCACCAAGGCTCCAAGAAGGCAACACTGGTTCTTAAGATTCTTTTGGGGTCTTTGCCAGTTGTTGGCTTGCTCGCTGGAGTCCCTTATTTTGTGGACTTCTTGAATTCAGAACGGCGAAAGTGGCAGGGTTTGCATGAATATCGCATCCATGTCTCCACTTATGTCTCTGAGCTGAGAGGCAAGTAATCTTAAAATCATAATGAGAGGTGGAGTTTATGGTAGGTAATGAGAGGTGGAGTTTATGGTAGGTTGGGGTGAATTGAGAGATTTGAGGCAGGAAGTTGCATATCGTTGGGCTGTG
>RFPC01000124.1 GCA_009926305.1 bacterium | reverse complement strand
TGTGTATGCCAAAGGCGGTCACTGGGGCAGCCTCACGACGTACGACTCATGGGACAACGGACTCACCAACGAGCCTTTGTTTACTCACGACGAGATCTGTCTCTCTGAAGGCTGTTACGCGGGCTTCTTTAGACACGACTCATACGACTGGGGACAGTGGGTGTTTGATACGACGTACGCAGATATTGTGACGGGAGTCCATATCTGGATGGAATACGGAGAAGGCGGAGCTACCGAAACTTTGTACGAGGTGTACGGGGATTCAGAAAACCCTTCTACGGGTAGCACCACCACTACGTGGAATCTCGGTAATGTCCACGGCGGACTGTCAGAGCACGAATACGTGTTGTGTACAGAAGCGGATTACGATTCCGATATTGTACCATTTGACTGCGTTGGAGACTTCGACGGAAACGGATCGGTAGACCTGCAGGACTTCTTGCAGATCTGTATGGAGCTCGGAAAAGAGGGGGCGGTTTGCGTGTGCGACACCGATGGCGACAACGACGTAGACCTCGACGACTTCTTGACGTTTATCTCTGTGTACGGAACTGACTGTAACGGAGGCGAGCTCCCGCCTCCAACCGTGAGACAGCTCGAAGAGCTTGGGCTAAATCCGAAATATTATAGCTCAGACGGAAAAGAGGTGAGACCTGGACCTAACCCATTCGGTATCTACCTCGCAGAGATAGAGGTAGAAGGAATTAAACACACAATAAAAGTGGTACAATAAGAAAGGGGCTTCGGCCCCTTTTTTAATACTTCAATCTGTACACTTGCTCTTGTATGTCCTCGAATGGAACGTCGAGTCTGAAACTTATATCTGCTGCGTATTGGTACGCTGGCCTTCCGTCTCTATAGATTACGACTACAGGAAGAGCCGTGATCGTTTCTTGAAGTTTTGCGGGCTGTTCTTCCAGCCACCCGAATCGGTACTCACACCCTCTCAGTCTTTCAAGGTCAACTCTAGTGTTGATGTCGTTCCACTCTGCGTTGATCTGAACCACGACGATCTCTGACTGGATCATCGTAAAGGTTTGTGCAGAAGCGGCAATTCCTACTACCGCAAAAAGGCTGGTAATAATGTGCTTCATCTTCTCTTAGCTTCTGTGCTGAGTTCGTAAAGTCTTTCTTCTATGAGGTCGAGTTTCTGCCCGTTCTCCTCTACCTTTTTTTGCGTGTTCATGATTGTCTCGCGAACAAGCTTGTCCTTGAGGTCGTACTCTGTACGAGAAACCTCAGGCTCTGGAAGCTTTTTTGCAAGTTCAATCTCGCTCTGGAGAGCGAACCACATGCCAGCCACCGTCACAACAAATGTGATGATGATGGCTATGGTCTTAAGATCGAGGGTTACTTGGGTGTTCTCGTCGAGCTTCATTATTGTTTTTTAGCTTTTTCTATAGTCCTGCCAGCAAAATAGGCCCCAAATGAAGTCAACATTAAAATCTCCAACAAAGATACATAACTCTCTTTGACGTTAAATGGCAGATAATCAAGGGAATCCAACACCATAGTTACCATAAACATGGCCATAAGAGCTATGAGGGTCACTGGGCGAATGTATTTGGCGAGATTAATGTCGCTGTTCATGTCTGCCTTCCAGCGCTCAGTTACGTTGTTCTGGAATGCAATCTCTGCGTCAATCTTTGCCCTGACCTCTTCTGGATCTAAGTCAGGGTATTGCTTGTCAATTAGGTTCTTTACAACCCCAAGTGCTCCCTGATCTGGCAGCAAGTCTCCGACTGTGTCGAGTATTCCTGGAGCTTTTTCTCTGAGCCATCCGCCCAAGGCGGTGTCTTTAATCTTCGTCTCTTCTTTCATCGTCGTAGATTTCTTGGATTATCTTCAACAGCTCTACAGTGTGGGGCAACAATCTTCCACGTTCAATAGCCACTGCTTTTGAATAAAACTGTTTGTTCAGGTCGTCTAGAGCCTCGATTTTTTCTTCATCATTCATCCTCTGATACTTTTCGGAAGAGATCAGCTCTTCGGCTCTAGCGTATCTGTCTTTACCCGCCGCAGCCATGAGCCTGTTCATTTGATCGGTGTTGAGTCTAACTCTCTCCTTCACAAAATCTTCGTCGTCGAGAAAGCTAAACTTCAGGTTAGATCTACGAATCGCCAGATTCAGGTTTCTGTTCATGTCAGGGACATTCACTGGCCTGGTGGCCGCGAAACTTGGAGTTCCAACAATTCTAGAGATGGCTTCGGTCTGCTCGTACAGCCTGTAAACTTCGTTTGATACAGGATCCGCGCTACCCTGTCTAGATTTTGTTATGTCAAAGAGCTGATAAGCGTGTCTGTTTGCTCCTCGTGGATTCTGTTCGATGGGCTCTCCCTTCCAGTTGACACGAACAGGAACGTCTCCAAGACCAAATGTTCTGTCTTTAATCGTGTACTCCATCTTCTTCATAAGCCTTTCGAGGAAGTCCATGTCTTTCGTAATTCTAGTATCTGGAAGATACTCTCTGTGGGCTCTGTAGAAGGCAGAAAGCTGGTTTGGAAGAACAACCGCAGACGCAGCTTGGAACGCACTACCGAACCATCTTTCAAAGTTTCTCTGGAACTCGTCAGCCTCAGAAGATGCCATCGTGGACATAAGCCCGTTAATGCCCTGAAGAAAGCTTTGATCAAGCATGTACGAAACTGAAGAGAAGGCTCCAGCTCCAAGGGCGTTAGTAAGAGCTTTTGTCACAACAGACATGTCGTTTGAGTCACTTTCCATTAAGGCTTCTTTGTCTGTCTCCGATGACGCCAAGCTTGTTGTACTGGATAAATCTATCGTCCTCTCTGAGAGAAGAATCTTCTCCAGCAAGATATCTTTGAAGACCAGAAACGTTGATGCTTGACGGAGGGAACTTATCGTATGCCAAGTTTCTTTCTTCATCCTCATCGTCAAAGCCGAGCGCTCCAGAAACAAGCCCTTCTTGTATCAGAATTCTTGCCGTCTGAGCAGCCATGGTTCCGACAGCGAGCTTGCCAAAGTTTTGGGCTGCGCTTCTTGAGTCTCCATTTTTCAGGTCGTTCATCATACGTGGTATAGCCACATATGGAGAAACAAAAGTCATAGTGTCGATAAGAATATTTGCTGGAGTCCTTACGTATGGAACAGTGGTTCTAACGAGAAACTCTGCGGCTGCCTTTCCGTTGACACCTGGAATCCAATCAAAAAGGTGAGCGAAAATCTTATCCTGAACAAACCGAACAGCTTGCTCTGCGGCTTCTGAAGATCCTGTTCTTTCTTGGAACGTAAGCTTTCTGCCCTCTCTCTCGGCCACCTGTTGCTCTTTTTTCGTTGGGTGTTTTATAAACTGAGCCAAGGCGTCCCCCTCAAGTCCCTGGGCCAAACCAGCCTGATATAGCTCAATACCCTCAACCATTCTTCTGAATGGAGTATCACCAATAGCAAGAAGTCTAAACATTGCTTCTGCTGGAAGACCAAACGTCCCCTGCACTATAAGCTTCAATTTTTGAGAAACAGATACCTGATCGGTTCCTTGCTTTATTGGCAAATCACCCTTCCCAAGTACGGCGAGAATTGATCTATACGGAGCAAATCCTCTGCTCATGCGCCACTCAGTAACCTCACTTGTTTGGCCAGTTCTAACCTCGTCAATGGCCTCAACAAAACCAGATCCAAATTTTCTGAGGCCGTATAGGTAGGCGCCAATAGAATACTTCCTGCTATAAGGAGACTCGACACCAAACATGTTGATGAGCTTTTCTACTGGAAGGGCTACAATGTCCACACCTACCTTAGCCACGGCGTTAACCATGTTTGCTCCAACGTTCGTTATCTGAGACATCGTGGTGAGTAGGTTGCCCTGAACCAACTGACGACCAAGCTCTCCCCACCCCTTCTCAATCATACTGTTTGAGAATGTGTCTAGCTCTTTTTCTACCGCCTTGACCTCATTTGTTTTTGCCAGAATGTCGGCTTCAACATCTTCCCATTGTATTGCTCTTGTAACGAGATCAGCGTGCTCTGCTTGCAACAAAAACAATCTCTCGGTAATGTCCTTAAGTTTCTGTTGTTGAGCATCGGTCATTTGGTTTCCTCTCTTTTCAATCTCAGATTGAATGATTGAAAACAGTCCAGCTGGAGTTGATTGCTTGAGCTCACGGAAGTGTCTGAGAATTCTACCAGCAGTAGTACCCATCTTTGCCGCTTGCTCAACAAGATCCGCAACAGCTTTGTTGTCGCCTCTAGCTGCGGCTCGTCTAATAAGCTCAGCCGACGCCAAGACCCCGAGGTCGTCATTCCTGTTTTGAAGTCTCCCCAAGGCATCGTCAGTCATTTTGTCTCTTGGTCTGTCATCGTCGCGAGGCTGTTCTTTATCGCGGAGAGAGATTGCTTTGAGTAGTAGCTCTGAGGGTTTTGAAGAATTTCGTTTCTTGCCCCTGGGTACGTCTTCGCAGCTTTTGATGCAAATCGTCTAAGCCTCAATGCCGCCGAAGCTCTGTCTTTTGACTCGTCAGCGTTTCTTGCAACCTCGCTTTCGTTCAACGCAACCTGAGATGTGATCGGCATGTTGTCGTATGACTCTCTCACTTCTTCATCGCTGTTGAACTGCATACCCAAAACTCTTTCTGCGTATGCCTTATATCTCTTTACGGCGGCGTCATACTTCGGCCCCCTCTTGATTCTCTTTGCTCTTTGCTCTGCGGACTCTGTTCTCCCCTCCCTGAGTATAGGGTCATTAAAGTCGTA
>RFPC01000123.1 GCA_009926305.1 bacterium | reverse complement strand
TCCATGGTTGTAGAAATCAACAAACTTCACATCAAAGCCAAGCCCATACCGACACACTATGACATTCTGCGGATGGAGATCTCCGTGGTACTCACCCGCGCAAACAATGAGCTGATACCTGCATACTGGGGAGTTAACAAAAGAACGGTAGTGAAGAAGGGTTCCTGAGCGCCTTATGTTTGAAAATTGGGATGGAAAGTTCTTCAGAGAGTTCTCGCAAGCGTTCCTTATAATTCCCCTTGAGCTTGTCATGGAAAACAATTCCATCAACACCACCGACTATGGACTGTACACATGCGTGCAGTCGATCAAGGCCTTGATGGTTATCATATGCACCTGAAACAACCCACTGATTTGGCAAAATATGACTCACCAGCAAAGGCTCTGGTGACTCTTCATTGAAGACAGCGTCACGGAAAGTGGAGTCAAAATGCATTCCCCCAACACACAGAAGCGATTTGCCGGAAGTGTACTCAGTATCAAAGATATCAAAGAGAGAGCGACCTAGAGCTTTCGCAGCCTCAGAGTTGTTCCAACACTCAGGTGAGCTCCCTATTTCAATATCAACCACAGGAACTTTATACTCTGTGATCAACATGGGGTCACCACCATGAGGAATTCCTGACCAGTGAGTCGCCTCAGTCAGAACAGTAAAGTCATCTAATGAGAGCTCCTTGCGATGCTTATCCAAACCAATCAGCAAGTTTCGAAGAGTCTTTGGATCCGCTGTGCCGAAGGCTCCTGAGGGTATATCTGCAGTTGTATGAGCGCACAGAATATTCTCTGGTGCGTTTGCCCCCTCATGCCAGTTCACAACACCTGCAAAATCCATGTGGCTAAAATGCTCTTGAAGCATAGGAAGGTATCGCGGGTAGTCATGGCTTAAAACCTTATCAATACGAACGAAGTGCAGTGTGTTCCCATGTCTGTCCTGTGCTTTCTCTACCGGATTGCCATCGATAACGAGATCTGTTTGTTCAAGTTCACGCTCCTGACAAAGAGAGTTATAAACATGAAGGGCAACAGGATCTTCGGAAAGGTTATTACAAAAGAAGTAAACTGCGTTCTTATTACTCATAGATTGTTCCCTTTCATATTTCTTCCGTAGTTTTGACTGCGAATCGCTCTCTGCATCAGCGGAACTGTGTGCGGTATCGGATCCCGTCGCACATGCCACTGAAGTCCGAGGTTGCTTCCACAAAAAAGAAGCTTACACCTGAATACTGGGGATACGGTGCCATCATTTCAAGAGTTATTCGATCAACACAGTAAACTCATCCCAGCAAATTCTATATTAGCCAAAAATAGCCAGAAATAGCCGTATTCGAGCAGCTGTAAGACAGATCGTCTTGCTATCTTTCGAAGAAAGATTGAGCACTCAAGCACTAAAAAATACATCGAGGATGGAAGCCACTCTTCCACATATTGAATTCCATGCGAGTGTTCAGTATGAAGATGCTCTCCGCTCTTAAGAGCCGATTAGAAATACTTGCTTTTCATAATGACCCTAAGCATCAGACACCGACTCTGCCGAACCACTATGAAAAAAAAATCGCGCGATGAAAAATAAGCTTTGACACTCAGAGAGAAAGTCTTTACCTTTCGAGCTTATGGTAGCGCAGTCAAGATATTCACTTCCTATTTCTCATTGTAAGACTCATGTGTCGCGCGAGGAGTATTCTGATATGGAAAGCACAACCGTAACAGCAAGACACTTTGTAGTGAGCGATTCGGGACACGTAAAAAAGGGGCTTATAAATTCGATTCCGTGTCCTACTGCACCAGCTATTTGGCCAGTGCGTCTCGTGACGAGGAGGGAGTGATGCTCTAGTTGAGCATAGGAGTGGCAAAAAAGGCCTCTTCACTCCCCAAGAAAACAGGGAGTGAAGAGGCTTTTTTTATGAGGTTTTTCCATGCGTGTCTGTATTTACGCCCTAAAAAGAGGGGGACAGATGTTAAGTGTGTGCGGAAAGGACGAACACGGTAGTAGAGAGCCGTACAGCACTAGAGGGAATACAGCACTATAGGGAAAAGGGTAAAAGCAAAACAAGGAATACAATACTTTGGAGGAGCGTTGAGGAAAAAGAGATAACAATTTCGGAAAGCTGCAAAAGTGTGCTGATACGTGAGTCGGCAAACTCATGTGTCGTACAGCACACCCAAGCAACTATCATACTTGTAAATGACGCTGCGAGGCTAACAACAGATTTCTTCAGAGTCAAATAAAGTCGGGCTCTTCGATTTGTTGTTTTCCTATTGTTCCGAGTATCAGCTCGGTAAGACACGCACGTCTCTAGTACCCGATGAAATCATTTCTGCTCACGTCTCTTCCCTGACTAGGGAGGATAGAATGAAACAACAAGCGAGTGGTCACAGCCAAAGTGGCTCTTATGAACAAAAGAACAATAATGTCGTACAAGCGACAACGGCTGGTATTGAACTTGGTGACGCCCAGTTACCACGAAGACCGCGAATGATTGGATTCCTAAGTACGGATGCTATGAGGGATACTGCGCCCATCGAAAAGGAACTCGAAATATCTATTGAAATGTTGGATCAAGGCATACAAGCACACCTCTACTCTGAGAGTAAGGATGACCTCATACTTAGCGCACCAAGTGCAACGGCAGGCAGTGAGGAAGAAATGGAAAAGAAGCCGTTAGAAGAACGTCAACTGCGAAATGGAATGGAGGCAAATGCTAAGGCATGGGAAGAGCAGACAGGCCTTCAGATTGTTCGACCTGAGACAGGGAAAATTGTATTCTCAAAGGATGGGCAATCGCTCCGTCAGGCTATACTGGAACACCATGAAGCTTCTCTCGCTAAAGACAAGAAGAATCCTCTTGTTGGCATGCTGACTAAAGAATCACTGAAGACGTTTGGGTACGTGGGAGTGCAGTCACTTGAAGATGTTGCAGCTCTCGTCGCCAAGCTCGACAGCAAATCCCAGAGTGCCAAACTATTGCAGAATATCGGTGTTCAGGTGCCAAAAAGCTACTCCTATGTTGCTGCTGATTTCACCTCGGGGATGCTCAACAACCTCTCAAATGGAATGCAGTACGTCATTAAAGCAGATGGTTCTGCAGGAGGATTTGGGGTCTATACCAACGAGAATCAGGGTTACTCAAAGGGGGACCTAGCTAAGGCTATCAAGAACCTTTTGGCAAAGGAACTCCTTGGAAAGAGCTTTCAAATACAGCAATTTATAAAGGGGCAACCTGTTGGTTCAATTGCAGTATTCGACGGCAATAATAACTTTAGATTTTCGTCTTTTCATAAGGCCATCGAAAATAATGGGAAATATTTGGGCACCTTCTGGGATAAAGATTATGAGTCTCAGTTTCAGAAGACGGCTGAGGAAATATTTGGGAAAATGGCAGGAGCGCCAGAACTTTCTGGCCTCATTGGTCCTATTGGCTTTGATGCGATAGTCGATGATCAGGGGCATCTTTATGTCATTGAGGTGAATCCACGAGTGACAGGCGCTACCCCGATACCATTTCTTCGAGAGAGGCTGGAACACATCAAGGAGATTCAGGGACAAGATTTTGAAATATATTCTGCATATCTGGATATTAATGTAATGTTTGGACAGAAATTCTTTCAAAACTCTGACCTTCTCACTCAGTGCATCCAGGATGTCTGCGATCATTTCAACTCGAGTGAAAAGGTGTTGATTCTGCCGCAAGGAATCACTCCGACTATTATGAGCAAGGTGTTATTTGTGAATGATACTCCTGACGGGCAGGTCCGTACGAAATTTCTCGAACGGACTAAACAAGAGCTTACTGATGAGGAGCAGAATAAAAGGGAGAAATGATGAAACCACTCATTCTGATAACTGCACCAGCGCTTCCAGATACTCCATCTCCTGGACCAGATCTTACTGGTGTCAGGATCACATATGCGAGCGCAGTTGCGAAGGCGGGAGGAATTCCATTAATTCTTCCCCTCATAAGCTCTGCGCTCGCCCTTGAGACAGCGCAACATGCTCATGGGATTCTCTTCTCCGGTGGCGAGGATGTTCTTCCCACTTCCTATGGGAAGGAGCTTCAAGACCAACAGGTTTACTCGCCCCTTCGTGATGAGGTTGAGCTCGCATTAGTAGGGCATGCTACTGCTCATCGTATGCCAGTGCTTGGGATTTGTCGGGGACATCAAATCTGTTCAGTAGCTCATGGAGCCAAAATGATTCAAGAGGTCGGAGAGGTATCGAGTGAGATTGTGCACGAACCGTCATTGGAGGATAAAGATGCATGGACAAGACTCACGCATCCCATAGCGGTGGAATCTGATTCATTGCTACAAAGCATCCTTAATGAGGACATAGCTCCGAGAGTGAACTCTCTTCATCATCAAGCAGTGGATGAGAGCTCCTTGGGCCCTCACTCGTCCGTGCGTGTAGTAGCCAAAGCTCCTGACGGTATTGTAGAGGCGATCGAGTTAAGAAACTATGACGGGTTTTTTCTCGGCATACAGGCACACATTGAAGCGCTTATATACGGTGAACAACCAGCTGAGCCTAAATGGATTCGGGTCTTTGAGCGTTTTGTGAAAGAAGCGAAGACCTATGCCTCGAACCCGCTTCCCCAGTGATTTTCTGTACACGGATTTTCTGCATACGCTCTCTTCCCCACTATTCCCACACCATGTGCTCAAGATGGCTTCTGAGGTGAGTAACCGTCTTAAAACGGTTGAGGATATGGTTGCTCTTTAAGCCCGCACAGATGTACTTCGCTGTGTTG
>RFPC01000122.1 GCA_009926305.1 bacterium | reverse complement strand
TCTCAAGTCTCCAGAGAAGTTAGAAGACTCTACAACTCTGGCTGCGGTGCCTCTTAGTTGAGATGAAAACATTACATCATCAGCAGACATAGACATGTCTACCCTGTCATAAAAAAGGGCTTCTGCCTGATCAAAAGACAGCCCCTCCGACTCCATGAGATCTATGATTGCGTCTGCAGTAAATGGATCGTCTGCAAATCTTTCAGCCTCTTCCTCTGTAAACTCTGCCTGCTGGTATGCAAAAAGCTCTGGATCTGAGTAAGTAATCTTACCCATTGCAAACACGGTATCACCAGTCATAACCGCCTTTTCTGCTCCGATAACTCTATTGCCCTCTGAGTACCATCCGCCATTGTAAAACTCCAATTCAATGCCTTCAGTAATGTCTATTGACCCAACGTCCTTCCCGTTCGCAAAGCTTTCGATCGTTCCAACAGCGGACATCTCTTTAGACTTCGGAAAAGCAACATCAGACAAAACCACAGCATTCGCACGTTCTATGCCAACTCCAACAGATGCAAAGCGTCCTCCACCTCTAGCTCTCTTGAGCGTAACTGTATCCTCTACTCCAATCCGAGGATCTTTTGCCCTGTCGCTTATCTTAACAACTTCAAGCTCTTCTGCGTCTAAAAGCTCTTGCAAAGAGAACGAGTCTCTTGCTGCTGGTGTGCTTACAGAAATATCCTTTTCTACTATCTCGCTTTTAAGATATGAGTCCATAGCCTTGACTCTCTCCTCAGCAAGCTCGTTAGGTATTGCGTTTTGAAATTGAGAGTGGTTCTGTTCATCAAGAACATCCAAAAACGTTATGTCTTTGGCCCCTTTACCTCTACCAAACAGCTGTTGCGTTTTATGGTTATCATAGAACATGAGCTGCTGCATCGCCGCTACGCTTATCCCAAGTCTGTCCGCAAGCTTTTTAGTGATAGTATAGTTCAGGTGACGCTCGTTCATATTTTTTGGCGTCCTCCTGAGTCGGTTCTTTACGTCTTTCGCATACCACTTATACGTGGTGGTTTCCCACTTGTTAAATGCTTTAAACCTGTTTTTGCCAGCTTGCGTAAACTTACTTCCTCTATTGAAGACTTCTCTACCAAGGGCCTCCATGTCCTCTTTCATGTGAGACCTTCTTAGTTTTATTCCATAAAACCTCTCTATTTCGTTCTTGTTTTTATAGCACTCGTCAAAAGCATTTTTTAGGGCATTGACATCGTAAATTGTCTTTATTCCTCTAGCCCGATTCATCTCCGATACAAAATGAGCATCTTGAGCAAGAACGCTTTCATCCCCAAGCAGGTTTGCCATAAACGCTCCGATCTTTTGTCCGAACAAATCCATTGCAACAACCTCTTTCTGCAGCTCTACAAATCTTCCGCGAGGCTTTCTTCGGTTCTTAGACCCCTTGGCAGTAAGATAATCCGTTATGTTGACATCGGACTCAAAAAGATCTACAATAGTTTTAATCCCCTTTATATGAGCTTTTGTTCTCTGCCTTTCTGGACGACCGCTTAGGCCTGGGTATGATCCGATATTTTCAAACTGATGAAGAGCCAGATCAAACGCGGCCTTGTCTCCAGACATATACATTGCAAAAGCATAATCAGCAAGTGCAATGTTTGGGACTGCTTCATTTCCGTTAGAAAACACCGCAACCAATGAGAGATACAGATCTTTTGACTTAAGAAGTTCTTGCTGATCTAACCCATGTTCTTTCGCCAAGAAATCAAAGTGACGTGGAAGACCTTCCCTGAAGTCTGAAAAGAAATTCACAAAATCAGCGCCACGCTCTGTCTCCATGAGCCTTCTAAATGGAACCTCAAGCGCGTCAACAACCCTGTCCTGGTGAATTTTTCCGTACCCGTCTCTTTTAGCGTTTCCGTGCAGCTTATCTGAAACGGCGGCAAGAAGATTTTGTATAGCTATGTTTGAAGCGTTTTTATCTCCTCCAAGGATCAATCCCTGAAACTGCATCACTGCGGCTTCATCTTCCGTTAGATCCATCAACGCCTTATTTACAGCCTCTCTGTACGCTGGATCATTCGACCTATATTCAGTTACATCAAACGTGTCTTTCCCATTCGCAGAAAGAACTTCGTTCATTGCGTCAACAACATCGTTGTACGTTGAGTACATGATTGCGGACTCTGGCGTAGTGAACTCTCTTTCAAGCATGTAGTCAGACGTTGCCTCTACAGCCTTGTCTACCATGGCTTGAGTCGGTCTTGCTCCCCAGTTTCTGTTTCTCCCATCCCATCCAAGAAGGTCGAGAGCGGCTGTACGATCCATGCCAGTTGAAGACAGTATGTCAAGCTGGTCCTGCAGAACAGATACTCTGTCGTCAATAATCTTGTTTGCTTTTTCCTCCTCGTTAAGCTCCCTTTGGTATCTGCTAGCCCACGCATTTACTGGTCTCGTAGCCTCTCTTCCTGGGTATGGCTTTGGAGCGTTCAGCGTCTTGACGTTTCCATTCGCGTCAGTGTAAGTCATTTTAACCTCAATGGATCCGCTAAGAGAACCGTTACCGCTCATCTTGTTGTACCAGGCCCTAAAGTGATTGTAGTCCTCAAACTGCTTCGTTTGCTCGTTTCTCACTCTAGACTCACCCCAGTCAGAGTGCTGAACCACCTTAATTGAAACTGGAACCTTATGAAGGAATGAGTTCTTGCCGCTGTATGCAGACATCATAGCCGTGCCCTCGGCGTTCTCCTCACGCTCCTGATCTTCGTTCTTTTTTATTCTAAGCTTTCTTCCAGAGGACAGAGTGGTCTCAAGCTTAGACATAATAACATCGAGATTGTCTCTGGTGACATCAATTTCAGTGTTTCCAAGAAGCGAATTGAGGTAGTTTATCATGCCAGACACCGTACCAGCATCAACCTTGTCGCTGTTTGCCACGTAAACAGATATAGCTTCCGCAAGAAGCTCCTCCTCAATCATTTGCTCGGCATCCTTTCTGCCTCTGTATAGATTTTCGTATTCGCTTCTCTTTACATCAAGCAAGGCCTTCATAAACGGATCCATCATCATTATCGACGATAGCTCGGCTTGGAACCTAGACCTTCTTTTTCTGTCAGAGAAAATTTGATTTGCAATTCTGGCGTGAAATATTTCTTCGATCACGTCTTTTGCGCTGGCGTTCTCGTTGATGTATATGTCATTTGTGCCTCTGACGTAGAAACCACCGATTATAGCTCCCGACATGTAGTCGGTTCTGCCACTCGCCTTGAACAGCTGCGCGTCATTTCCAACCATAACGTTAAGGCCGAACTTGCTTCTTGCAAGCTCAACAATTTTGTTCGCCTTTCTGTCTGAAACTTTTCCAGATGCGTCAGCCTCTCCTGCAGAGGTTAGATCTGATTCGTTGCGCTCTGCTTTGTTTGCAGCAATAAGCTGAGCCTTTGCGTCAATAGCGTTTTTGTTTTGCTGATAAAACAGTCTCGTCTCTTCGCTTAGGCCGTTAATGTCTACGCCGCCCTCAGCAATGATGCCAGCAATAGCGTCCAACTTAATGTGCTTGTGCGCATTTCCAGTCGCCTTTGAGAGTATTACGCTAGCATTTTTAGCCTTAATGAGCTGAGAATCAATACCTTTTGATGAGTCCTGTATTGCTGGGAAAGCCTTTAGAAGGTCTCCGCTCTTGTCGTAAACAAGCGCGACCTCACCCGTCTCTTCATTTTTGCCCACAACAACATATCCAGCCTCGATCATAGACTTCATTTGTTCAGACCCGTCCTTTACCTTTCCCGTAACTGGCGGCTTAGTTTTTGACTCCTTATCAGAGTGCTTGAACATGTCGATGACGTTCCCGCTCTTGTCAAATAAGTAGACCGAATTCTCGGTGACGCTCAATGATTCTGTAGACTGAAGATCTTCAGTAGAAATTTCCTTCCCAGCAAACTTTGCAAGCCGCAATACTTGATCCTGAGCTTCAGCCTTGACAACATAGTTCGCTGCTTTAAAGCTTTCTGCAACCTCCTTCTCTGTCGCCCCCTCCTTTTTACCAGCTTCAAGGGCTGATTTAGCGTCTTGCATTTGTGTGAGCGCCCCAGAGACATGAGTAATTTTATCGTCCACAAGGGCGATAGCATTGCCAACGTCTTCCCCATCTCTTTTTCTTTGCTCAAGCTCAGCTTTTTCAGCCTTAAGCTCGTCGAGTTCCCCAGTCTTAGACTGAATCTTTGTCTTGAGTCGGTCCTCTGGCATGGTCTTCGCCTGCTCTCCGAGGTATTTGTTTAGACCCACAAAGCTGGACTGATACTCATTATTCATAGCTGTAGCAAGCTTACTCTTAAGTACGCTTACTCTGGCCTGAGTGGTGTTTGGATCCTTAAGCTCCTTTAGTATAGCTTCAATCTGACCAGAGTGCGCCATCATAGCGTCGTACTGATCAGAGAAGTTTTCCTTCATCCACTGCCCGTACTCCGTCATATCTGTAAACTTGGCAGCAAGCTTTGATTGCTTTGCCATAATTCCCTTAATTATATCAAGGGATTGTTCTTCGGTTAGGTTGGGGTCTCTGAGCTTGGAGATTTCTTCGTCGATGCCAAGCTTAAGGTCTTTTACATCTCTCAGGTTCTGAGCGTATGTCATTCCAGCTACTGGCCCCTGAATTACGCCTGAGGTCATTCCAGCAACCATCATTGTATTGATGACTTCTGTGGTATCGAATATCGGCTTTGCTGCTACACCGTAGTCGGTAAGCATCATGTTGTCTAGCGCGTTACCTGAAAACAACGTCCCAAGCTCAGTTCCTACCTCTCCTGCTGTGCC
>RFPC01000121.1 GCA_009926305.1 bacterium | reverse complement strand
CCTACTCCTACCCCTTCGAGTGCTCCATCTCGTAGACCATCTCCCTCAAACAACAGTAATTCCTCCCCCATTCCAAACCCCTCTCAAGTATCGCCACCTAACAGTACGAGTGGCGAAGATAACAGTAGTGGATCGAGTAATAGTTCACCTTCAACCGCTCCAGGCAGCGGCAGCACGAGCAATGCCGGGAATACAACAGGGGGTGGAAACTCAAACGAACCACTACTTGAGGAGTGTGTTACGACTAGATTTTTTACTCAGGGAGTACCCAATCTTGCCTGCGAGCAGCCATGCCTGAATGAACCACCAAGTCAGTTCATCACTGATTGCCGGGAGTTTATCTCATATCTCTCTCAAGTCTTTATTCCATACTGTGCAAATGACCCCTGTGCATCCGAATGCGAACTCACTCATCTCCTCTTTCCAGAGACCCGCACGGGCACAATAGTGAGTCAAGGATTTGAAAATGCGAACTGCTGACGAGAGTAAGAAATAAATACGGGGCTACTACTCGTCAGAGAGTCCCTTTAAGTGACTGAAGCTTCCGTAGACCACAGAACACCGTTCCCCACTTTTTTTGGCTTTCTTTTTGTCAGATTGAATATCGATATCAAACGTTGAAAGATATCGATCTACCCGCTGATGAAAATTTGAACACTGTTTAAACAACCAGTCTCGTATCTTTGGCAGCTCTTCCTCTGGAATGTTGTCGTAGTGCGTCTGTCCATGAAAATTTGGTAGCGGATCGCCCTCATAGAAGATATTCTGAGAAACCGCTGACATAAAATCTTCCACATCCTCGGCTAACATCTGAAATCCTTCAACAGGTCTCCCCTTTGGGATATAGGCTGCCTTCTTTAACTTCACTCGACCATTAGCAATCTCAACCGCGGAAACCTGATCAAGTGCCGCTAACGTACTCCTTGGATGAAGTGTCGTGCTGATACTTCTAACAAGCTCGTTGAACTCTGAATCAGGTCCTCCCAGCGATAGCACTCTCGGACGGCCTGCCTTGTCTGTAAATCTCTGGTCACGGCGCCACTGCCCAATCACGCGCACGGCAAAATGCATCGTGGTATCGGGCTGCTCTTTCGTCTCTCGTATTCGCTGAACTGCTCTTCTATCAACTCCAGTAAAAGCGCTTACACGACTATTGTTTACCTTTTCACCCCTTCGCTCGAGCTCTTCTTCTGCAACTTCAACAAATACGACACGAGCAACGTCAACGAGCTCATTGAGACCAAGAGAGCGAGAGAGGCAAAAGCGCACGACTGGTCGCAGGATCTGCTGTAAGCACCTGAGCATGGTAGTATGGAGATCGCTCATTTCGCTGCTTCCTCAAAAGACTTGAGTAATATAAACGGCTGAAATGAGTGAGATCTAAAGAGCTGAATGCGCACAAAGTACATCACAGCGGTTTTTCCCTTTACACACCGAGCCTTTCACTAAGAAAAATCTTGAGACTTCTCTGAGAAAACAGCCCTTAGTCCATTCAGATACTACTCAGCCACTTCTGTGTCTATAGTCGTTCATGGGAAAAGCAAGTGAAGAGGCAATGAGCCTCGGAAAAGGGGAAAGTCAGAGGGAAAAAGGCAACCACCTCAATACCTGCATCCACCCAGCATCGAACACGTACTCCTTGATATATCTCGTGATCAGCGAGGAAACGTTCCCTGTGGAATGTACAAACCTAGAACTCTCTCTATCCCTAAGTTCTTAAATCGAACTACCAGCTTTTTACATCCCCCTTCGCCTGTGGGTGAGAGAACGTCATACACGGGAACTTACCAAGGAATGACTGAATCGCAAGAATATAAACACCGAGGAACCCGAGGAATACCCCTACATCAACCACGCCAAATGGAATTGCCTCCGGACTTACCTGTGGCATCACCACCATGTACTTCGTGAGCCACACGCCAGTGAAAATGACCAGCGCTACAATGGAGAATGTAACCGGGTTCTTTTTGATATCCCGACTGAGAAGTAAAATAAAAGGAAGGACAAAGGCACAACCAAATGTGGTATATCCGAGCGCTTTCCATGGAAGCTCTCGAGTTCGAAGGATCAACCACTGAGTCTCTTCAGGCATATTTCCGTACCACTGTGGAAGGAATTGAGAAAAGAACGTGTACCCCCACAACATACAGAAGCCAAAAGTAAGCATCCCGAGATCCCACAACTGTCTACTCCTGAGATGCTTCTGGAACAAGCCGTGTCGTCTTGCGATACAAAACGAAAGTACGGCTAACATTGCCCAAGCGGTATAGATATTGGCCAGAAACTCAAAACCGCCAAACATGTTTGAAAACCAGATAGTATCCATTCCAGAGATCATCTCGGTTGCAAATAGCGTCCATACCACTGCGTAACAAGCCACAAGCACAGGAGCTAAAAAACTCATCCGCTTTTGGAGTGCTAGCGTTTCAGTCGCTTCACCACGCCATCCCTTCGTCAACCTTGCATAGACAACACCGGTCCAGTGAGAATCCTCTGGAAGCTTCTCTCTTGCGACTCCAACATCAGATCGAAGCGAGAGGCGAGTGAAGTACGTCAGTAACCAGAAAAATCCAAAGAACAAGATTCCAAATCGGAGATAAACGAAGTTCGGCTCCATCCAAGCTTCTCGTCCTGGCATCGGGCTGCGCGCCCATGGATAGAGATGCTCTTTACCAAAATACGTAGCTGCCCAAAAAAAGAAGGCCCAGGGGAGGAATGCGATATGGGCCTCAGCGACCCTCCGAATTGGAACGGCCCATAAGGCTCTGACGATCTGAAAAATTGCAGTCGTCATCACTGCCCCTACAGAGAGCCCCATCCAGAAAAGGAGGCTTACGAAATATGTTGCCCACAACAACTTATCTGGATAGTCAGAGAATAGTGCCCAGGAGAACACAGTCACTCCAATAGTTACGCACAACAAGCCAAAAGTACGAGTTGTTCTATTTACTGCGACTGGGGGAGCCTTCAGTGCGCCTTCGATATCAATGTTTGGAACTTCTATATGCATGGTATTCTCAACCTATTTGGTTTGATGCTAAAAAATTACTTATTTGCCATTACCTCTGTAAAATCTGACTGCATCCAACGGATATAATTCACCACATCCCAGTGCTCTCGAAGAGATAACTTGTACCCATACCGCGGCATAACGGCTAGGCCACCAAAGTGGATATAGCTAAAAAGATGTCCATCAGACTTTGAGGGATCCCGCAGATAGGTCTCCGTTACAAGATTCGGACCTGATGTTGCGCCGGCAACGGCTGGGTCAATCGACTTTAAGAACTTTGCCGATCCGCCGTAGGCTGGATCTTCTTTTCCTGTGTACTGCCCATGACACGGCGAGCAATTTACCGCCCAAAGCCTTTTCCCCCGAGAGACTGACTCCGGTGAAGATGGCACTGGATTTTTTAGAGCGGCCCTCGCTGCCCGTCCCTCATCTGTTAAGTTTTTTGACGCAAGCACTGGATCCACATAATACCGGTGTGCTCCAACTGGCACACTGCCCTTGGGAGCAGCTCGCATCACCTCACTCGTCTTAAACTGATCGTGAACCATATCATCATTAAACGGCAGGGCCAGCGCTTCAGCACCTAACGCCAAACAGCACAGCAACGATATCCCGATTCGTAAAAATACCTTATAGACCATCTTGAACCTCGACTTCTTCTGCTCCCGCTTGTTGAAGCTTCAACTGAAGCTCCTCAGTACGACTCGAATCACAACTCACTAATACTCCAAATCTGTCTCGAGAGAACCTTCCATCATATCCTGGCTTGCGTAAGATATTCGGTAACCCACAAAACAGAAAAAGCGCAGCTAGCGTTGCCAGGGCACCAAAGAGAATTGTGCACTCGTAACCGATGACAACAAATCCTGGAACAGAGGTGATTGATTTGGCGCTAACCCGTAATGGATAGTCTAGAGAACAGAGAATGGCGAGTGAGAATCCCGCCGTTAATCCTGTTACCGCCCCGACCCCGGAAAGAAAACGCACAGGACCCCGTGTATCACTCGTGGCGTCATCCAAGTGATGATTTGGCACTGGTGAGTATACTTTGTAGTCGAGTTCCTCAGCTTTCGCGACTTCCACTGCCGCGATAGCGTCATCGAGGTACTCGAAAACACCAACTACGACCTTATTCCCTTTCATGCTCTTCTCATCCTATTTTGATTACAAACTCTACACTTCTCAGTGGTGCTCTAACCTGTTCTTATCGCGGGTTGGCGGCGGAAGAATCATCTTAATCTCCGTAATAGCTACCGCGGGGAAGAATTTGATGAACAAGGTCATCCACATTCCGAACCATCCAAACGCACCAATCGTGATACCGAACTCTACCCAGCTAAAGTTATATCCACCCCAGGCTGACGGAAGGAACTCTCGGGCAAGAGAAGTAAAGATGATATTAAATCGCTCTAGCCACATCCCAATGTTAATAACGATTGAAAGTATAAATAAGTAAGTAATATTCGTGCGGAGAGGCTTATACCAAAGCGAGAGTGGTGCGATACAGTTGCAGAATGTCATTCCCCAGAATGCGGGAGCAAACTCCCCAAAGGGTCGGAACCAAAACTGATATCTTTCAAACATGTTGTTGCTCCACCATGCAGTATAAAACTCAGTGATGTATGCATAAGTTACAATTCCACTCGTAAGCATGATGAGCTTTGACATTGCCTCAAAGTGCTCTTTCCGAACAATTGCATGTAAATTAAAGATATGGCGAAGCGGTATAATCAGAGTGATTACCATGGCAACCCCAGAAAAGATTGCCCCAGCCACAAAATACGGTGGGA
>RFPC01000120.1 GCA_009926305.1 bacterium | reverse complement strand
CAGAACTTATAAGTTCTGAAATTTTAGATATTCGCTTGAATACAGAGCTTCGTTTCCAGGAATTTCGCTTTATCATGCAGGGTGAGAGTATTACTATTGCGGGCGAAAATATTTCAGAGGGGGCTCCTTCGACCACGATCCTTCCTGGAGCAGCTTCCACAACGATAATTAATGATGACACTCGCTTGTTTAATCTCTCGAGCTACGTGATTAACACCTCGAAACTTATGTCTGTGGCAAGGATTGATAGAGCGTATTTTGAATATGCCTCTGAAAAGATAGTATTTCGATTCGGGCGACAAGCACTTTCAATCGGTAATGGGATCGTATTCCAAGCCATCGATCTGTTTGCTCCATTCTCCCCAGTTGAGATCGATAGGGACTATAAGACTGGACAAGATCTCCTTTACATTGAATCCCTACTAACGGATGAGTTGTCAGTAGAGTGGATTATTGTTCCGAGAAGAGAGAACCAGGAGCTTCATTTTGATGCAGGCTCTTACGGAGCGGTACTTACATGGCAGGCGCCTGAAGGCTCACTTACGCTATACGGTTTGAGTGCATGGCACTGGGGTGAATGGAATTATGGCTTAGGCTCATCAACCTCTATTTCAGAATCAGTAATTCGCTTTGACATTCTTATTACTCAAACAGAAAGCGCTCAATGGCGACAAACCTTGCTTCTCAACTACGATACCTCGTGGACTCTTTTCGGGATGAATACATATGGCTTTATAGAATATTATCATAACGGTTTTGGATCTGAGCACCGTTTACTCTCTGATATTTCAAATGAGACGCGTGATCGTTTAATCAGAGGGGAGATATATGTAACGGGACGAGACTTTCTCTCTGCAGGCGTACGAGTCGAGCTTCGTCCCCTAATTCACCTTTCTCTTTCCGAGATCTACTCTCTACGCGATGAATCTGCTTTTCATCAGGTGCAACTACAATATGACATATTACAAGATGCAAATCTGAGCCTTGGATTGAATCTTCCCATGGGTGGGAGGGGAACCGAGTTTGGGGGGAGGGGAGTCGTCACTGAGCGGGGAGAGACCGCATATCTCCGTCCCTCGAAAAGTGCCTACCTGAGAATGTCCTTCTTTTTTTAGTCCCAGAACCCTACTTCTCCCGTATCGGCATATTCGAACGGCAAAAAGTAATTTATTAACAATAGGTTACGGCTCTATAAAAACATCGTTCTGTTGACTTGAGTTGGGCTCGTGCTCTACGCATTATAGAGGCTACACAAACTGTAGGGGAGTGCAGGGGCAATGGTCGAACCCGGTTCAGAAGATAGAACAAGCAAGACTACACAAGATATTTCATCCGAAGATTTGCTGCGAGATATCAGCGAAAAACTTCGTCATGAAATTCCAGAGATTAAAAAAATGTGCGCTGAAGGGAGGATTCTTCAAAGTGCACGTATGGGAATCGGTCAGCTCGTGCGTTCAGAGTTTTCTCCCCATGTTGTTGGTACAGACAATCCTCACACAGTAGCCGCGCACTATACGTATGAGCCATTCATCAATTTTGAACCGCCTGTTTTTGGCGATAAGGTTGTTTTACTTACACCAGACAAGGCACAACATCCGATATATCATGGAGTTGCTGAACGTTCGTTAGGTGACCTGAGAACTTTTTCCTTTCCCTTATCAGAGCATAAAATTGGAAAAGTCCCTCCATCACTGGTAGTGAAAGGAGGCGATTTATTCTTTCAAGAGGGGATTGAGAAGGGGTCTCAACGTGCCTTAATTGATCAGATTCCTGGGCTTGGAGTGCTCGCACGGCTTGAAGATCAGTACGAGAATGCTTCAATGCTTCACGGCCTCTCTATCCGCGCGAATGGAACCCATGCTGGTGTGCCTCTTCCTCACTCAATCCGTGAGATTACTGATGTTCCCGACAAAAATGGAATTCTCATACCGATCCAAGATTATCTAAACTCCAATGACTACCTTAAGCCAGACAAAGAACTCGCTCTTCAACTTTCCTTGAAAAAGGGCGAGGGGCTTGGAGATTATCTGCTCGAGAGAAAGCAACTGAAGCCTGCCGAATACCTTTACATCATTGACGGGAGTAATTTGCGATGCAGAGAAGCCATTAGCCTTTTATTCTTCAATCATAATGGCTTCCTTTCGATGAGAGACCCGCTGCTACGAGATGATCTTGCACTAGCAAATGGAACAGCAATGGAGTCTAAGGGCTTCTCTCGAGACAGCGTTCTGCGGGGTGCATATCGACTATTAGGAGATGCATGGAATATTCCGCTCGAAGCGTTCTTACCAGCTGAGCCGATTCAAGACGAGAACTATGGAGCCACTCTTGCTCGGATTCGGAAACGGCTTGCGCAATTTGATGTCACTCGGTTGGTACTGACTCCATTCATGGAAAGGATCGTTGATACGGTAGCGCTCGCGCATAGCCACGGGTGGTCATTTTCATATCCAGATCGAGAGCTAGCTGGCTCGTTACATCCCAGGAATGTGACCATCACGGGCACAATTTGTGATCTTGATACGATGACCTTTGGGAATACTCCATATTTTCAGAAAGACCTCGGAGAGGCGATGCTATCGATTGCTGCTATGCAGAGAATCGTTTCTCTTTGGTCGCCATCACAGCCAGGCTACTCTGAGCACGCACCAGAGAAAGGCAAGACATTTGTTGATATGATTTTGAGTCGTTATCGGGAGTACGCCGAGAACTATTGTCAGGGCGATACCAAGCTCTTAGATACGATTGATACATTGAGCCGAAGTGACTACCTCTATAAGCGAGCACTCAAATTGTTCTACAACTGAGAACTATAAAGGCGGGGCGCCGCCGCCTCCCAGTAATGCTTCTAGGGGCTCTCTGGGACCAGAAGCGCCGCTGGAGGGAAGAACTTCTCATTTTGCGGCTACCCCCAATAAAGTGACCTATAAGTAAAGTTATCGGGCAAATATAGGGGTGACCCTGTTAAAAGGTAGCACTGTAAAAAGGTAGCACTGTGAAAAGGTACCTCTGCGAAATGAGCTCATTTCTTCAGAAAACGATGGGCAGCACTTAGCGTTTTTCCTGTCTAGCGCTCTTTCTCTACGAAGATTTCTTACGTCACCTCCCTCTCATATCCTCCATAACAGCTCTAAAGGTTTGTTTTTAGCCCAAAATCACTTTGGGGGAAGGTTTATGATTATTCACAATGCATTGAGGAGTATCTTCTCTGCCCAGTATTTGCTGCTATCTCTCTCGGTCTTTCTTCTCGTGACACTCTGCCCACACGATGCTCTCTCTGAGTTCGGACCCCCATCAGATCTGCCTCCCACTAGACCTTCAGCCACTCCACAGCCACAGCCAAAGCCACAACCAGAGCCACAGCCACAGCCACAGCCAGAGCCACAGCCACAACCAGAGCCAGAGCCAGAGCCAGAGCCAGAGCCAAAGCCAGTGCTGCTGGATTGTGTCGTAGATTCACTACTCGGAGAACCACCACTCGGAGGAAATAGCAATGATTCAGTTTTCGAGATTCGTCCTGGCATATTTGTCTTTACGGCGAGTCATGAGGATTGGCGCGAGGGAAGTCTTACTTGCTTCTATGTTGGCTTTGGGTTGGATTTCTAAGTCCTCATTTTGCTCAAAATCAACTCTGTTTTTCTAAATCTTCACATGTATACGTTCCCTCAATTATTTCTTTTGAGAACCGGCTTTTTGGCTTACGAATAAGAAGCATCTGCACTTTACCTTCGTCACAACCCTGTTTTCCTATCTGCTTAAAATAACGCTCAGAGGTAAATGGAGGAACGTTACACTCATCAATCGCCCACTTGACCAAATCTATATTTTGCTCAGTGGAAGATATCAGTAGTGCACGGGGCTTCATTCCAGAATAGAGCGAGAGACCGAAGGCCTGATCAATGCGATTCAACAAAGTAAGAAATGGGATCACAAACAGTCCTCCCATGACGAAAAGGTATGCTTTACTCCCAAATAGTGGTCGATGACTCTCGTTCCAAAAAAGAAGAATAAGCAGCAAAGACATAACGATATTCCAGGGCCAAATAACCGAATTCCAATTCGCGCCGAGCGGTCCCACCAGAAAAAGAATTCCACAATGCATACCAATCAGGGCAATAACCCCTGCTTTTCGCACCTTATGAGAACGGCTTAACAAGCAGACAGCACCGCCAAACTCTATTATGGGCGCAATGAGGCCAAAGAGATAAAAAAATTCAACCGGTGAAGACTGATCCCCAACAAGCGGCTGTATTAACCAGGGAAACGTTTTGTAGAGAAAGTGTACATTAACTTTTTGAATTCCTGACCAAAAGTAGGTAGCAAAAACCGTGAGTTGTAATAACGAAGCTCCATACATGGGATTATGCACGCGCTGACAAGCAATAATGAGTATCATTCCATTGTAGAGTAAGAACCATTCCTGTGCTCTCGTTTGATCCCAGAGGCAAAAGATCACTGCAATACAAAATGCCCCTATCCCAGCTCGCTTAATCATTACAGGAACGAGCGTAAGAAGCAGCAATCCAAGATAAGTAAAAAAGAAGATGTCACTCAGCATCTCGCTCGGCTGGTGAAACGAGGGAAATGCTGGAACAAGAGGATAAGTCCGCACAGAAAACCAAAGCGGCCAAGAAAGCGCTATCCCAAGATAAAGCCCAACCAACACAACTACATGCGCTGCTCTTAAACAAATCTTTTCGCTCGTCAATTGACTCCTCTGCTGCTCGCTTTACTTGCCGTTTCGTTGAGAATTACCGTTCAAAAATGCCTACATCGCCCTAATATAAAGCTGTTTATACATTTCGAACATAGAGTTTCTGAGTA
>RFPC01000119.1 GCA_009926305.1 bacterium | reverse complement strand
ATTGTGAGAAGGGTGAGTCTGAAGCGAGCGTAGCAGCTGGCGCAGACTCATTAATAGACAAGCTCTTTTATCTCCGTCGAGCGCAGCGTTTCTGCCCAAGCGAGCCAAAGTGGTACGTTGAACTTGGGAATGTATACGTGGCTCTCGGTCGTCCGGAGGATGCAAAGACGCAGTATGAGGATGCTCTGCAGTTGAAGGGTGACTATGCTCCCGCAAAAAAAGGTCTAGAGGGGTTAGAAGCCACGGAAACAGAGGTGTATTAAGACAAGAAGTTTATTCTGTTACAACAGGAGTGAGAGTCGGTATAACTATAAGGAGAGTTGATCGTTACACCACGCGTATCTCTCTTTCTCTTTCTTATGCACTCGATAGGAGCACATTATGGTTCGGTCAATTCGTCTGAGTATCGTTATTGTTTTTTCCGCACTCTTCTTGTTCGTCCTCACTGCATGTAGCTCCCTGCAGTTGAGTAATCGTGAGACGGGAACCCTAGGGGGCACGGCGGTCGGTGCTGGACTAGGCGCGATTATTGGTTCGGCCACAGGAGATGCTGGAGTAGGGACTGCAATCGGTGCAGGTATAGGCGCCTTGTCAGGCGCTATTCTTGGGAATGAAGTCGATAAAAAGGAGTTGGAGGATGCAAATGAAGAGGCTCGTCTTGCAGAGAATGAGCGTATATTAGCGGAAAATAGGAAGCTGATTGAGCAGTTAAAGAATCAGGGGCAAGACGTTCGGCTCTCAGATCGGGGAGTCGTAGTAAACATCCCAGATGTGCTCTTTGGATTTAATCGGCATGACCTGACCCCCCTTGCTCAAGAGACAGTTCAGGAGATTGCTGAGGTGCTCCGTGGGAGTGCTGATCGTGCGATATCAGTAGAAGGACACACTGATTCAGTGGGTACTATGCGCTATAATCAAGATTTGTCTTTGAAGCGGGCACGTAGTGTAGCGCGACAACTCGAAGAAGAAGGGATTTCTCGGTCTCGTCTATTTGTTCGAGGTTTTGGCGAAGGAGACCCGATTGCCTCGAATATGACAGACTCTGGGCGAGCAAGAAATCGCCGGGTCGAAATCATTATAGAAAACGAGTAGAGCGTCTCAAGCACTAGTCGATCAGACTACCATCTTTTCAGAATGATATGTAATGACCGGCTCTGCGCCATCACTGATACTTTCAGGCGTCACTTGAATCTCTTTTACGTTGGGATTGCCTGGCACATCAAACATAACATTGAGCATGGCATCTTCGAGAATCGCTCGAAGGCCGCGAGCACCCGCCTTTCGTTCCAGCGCTTTCTTGGCAATCACTTGCAGTGCTTCTGGGGCGAACGAGAGAGAGACGCCATCGAGCTCGATAAGGTGGGTATACTGCTTTACTAAAGCATTTTTGGGCTCCGTGAGAATGCGTACGAGATCCTCTTCCTCAAGGGCATTCAGATGGGCGATGACAGGTACGCGCCCGATAAATTCGGGAATCATACCAAACTTTAGAAAGTCCTCGTGTTCGATTCTCGCCTTGGACTCAATCTCAGTGGTAACGGCTGTTGGCTGTGTCGAGAAACCAAGAGACTTCTTGCCAGTGCGAGCTTCTACGATCTTTTCCATCCCTTCAAAAGCACCGCCGATGATGAATAGGATATTGGAAGTATCAACTTGAATAAAGTCTTGTTGAGGGTGCTTTCTTCCTCCTTTCGGGGGAACATTTGCTATCGTTCCCTCCATGATTTTTAGGAGTGCCTGTTGAACCCCTTCTCCAGATACGTCGCGCGTTACCGAGGGGCTATCACTTTTACGGGATATTTTATCAATCTCGTCAATATACACGATTCCTCGCTGCGCTCGTTCAACATCATAGTCGGCAGCTTGTAAGAGGTTAACGATTATATTTTCGACATCTTCGCCCACATATCCTGCCTCAGTGAGGCTCGTCGCATCAGCAATGGTAAAGGGCACGTCAAGAGTCTTTGCCAGTGTCTGAGCAAGTAGTGTTTTCCCCGAACCAGTGGGACCTACCAGCATGATATTAGATTTTTGAAGTTCAACGCCTTCTTTTCTGAGACTATGATTGCATCGTATTCGCTTATAGTGATTATGGACGGCTACGGAGAGTACTTTCTTCGCATGAGTCTGCCCGATGATATATTCGTCAAGCTTCTCAAGAATGCTTTGCGGGGTTGGTACTGATTGGAGAGTTTCATCGGATTCTTCGTGAATGAACTCTTCATGAAGAATGTCATTGCAGAGTTCTACACATTCATCGCAAATGTAGACACTTGGTCCCGCTACGAGTTTTTGAACTTCCTCCTGGGATTTTCCACAGAAGGTACATAAAAGGGGTTTGCTCGTTTTTTTTGCCATAAGATTTTACTCAACGCTTTGTGCTGAACATCACCGTGTTTCTATTCTCCTTGATAAGATGCATAACCGGTTTCAGAGGAATCATGAGAGAGGCAGCTTTCGTTGAAAAAATATCGGTCGAAGGGGTATTTGGGGGCTATGGAACTGTGAAGTGTGATTTAAATGGATTTGACTATTCTCAGGGCGCTTCTGCAGATGAAAGAGCATTCAGGGTTCATCTCATTTTTGAAATTTCTCGAGTCTTCTCTCGTTTCTGCGGCATCCGTGTTCTGTTGAGCTTAGGGGTCTGCCCCGCGAACCGTTTCATGAACTTTCTGAGTCTTATGTATGATTATCATGGTTTAGCACCCATGAGCGGAGGGAAAATCCCCTTGTTCGGATGAGTGGAGCACTTGTCCACTTCAGACAGCATGCGGTATCGTGAAGGAGCTCGTAAGAGAAATAAATGTCATAGGAGCAGTATAAAGATGAGTGAGCAATCAAAAGAGGCGGTAACCCCACTTGAGAAGGGTTCTCGGGTAAAAAGAAAGTCAGGAAATGGTTCTCGTGGAACAGTAAGAGAGATCCGGACTGAGGTTACCGCAACTGGTTCGGACCTAATGGAGAAGGGTTTGATGGTTGTTGTCGATTGGGACAATGGTACTCAGTCGTACTTTACGCCAAATAGTCTCGACGTATTACCCAAACGTTAAACTCAGTGATGCTCTCATGTGTGACCCCAGTGGAAGTACGCCATAGCTGTCTTTACGCTATGGCTGACTGAGTCTGGTACTGGTTCTCACGCTGGAGAGATGCGGAAGAGTTTAATTCTTGGGCGGTAGGGATGAGATCGGTAGCGTCTAAGAGCTTCGGGATTTACGTTCTTGAGCCTCGTCACGGGTTATTTCTTGCAAAAGCAATATTTTAAAAACTGCAATTCGCAGTGTAGATTCATTTTATTGCAGATTCATTAAAGATTAATTAATACGTGTTGTCATCTGCTCGGATGAGAGTGCCGTTCTCAGGCTTTCAATAGCTACTTGCCGAGATTTTGCCCCAAAGATGTACGATCCTGCCACGAAAACATCAGCGCCGGCAGCACGACATAATTGCGCGGTATCTGGTTGAACGCCACCATCCACTTCAATAGAGAAATTTAACTCTGCTTCATCTCGTTCTTGTGAGATCTGTTCAATTTTTGCAACGCAAGAGGAAATAAACTTTTGGCCGCCCCACCCTGGATTTACCGTCATAATAAGCACGAGATCTACGATATCGAGAACGGGCAAGATGGATTCTACCGGAGTGCTTGGATTAATAGCTACTCCACATTGAATCCCGAGTTGTTTGATGGCAGTAAGTGTTCGGTGAAGGTGGGGTGATACTTCTTGGTGGATAGTGATCAAGTCCGCCCCAGCTCTGGCAAAGCTCTCAATATGGTTCTCTGGTTTCTCTATCATGAGATGGACATCGAGAAAAAGTTCAGAGCTTTTTTTAATTGCCTCAACTACATTCGTTCCAAAGGTAATGGGAGGTACAAAGCTTCCATCCATGACATCAATGTGTAGCCAATCTGTGCCAGCCTGAATCGCATCCTGAATTTCATGACCGAGGTAGGATATGTCAGCTGCCAGTATTGAAGCAGCAATTTTAGGGGAGAGGTGTATTTTCTTCATGTTGCTATTTTGTGCATCTCAAGGGGCAGGCGTCAATTGCATCCCACGTTCTAGTTGCATGCCTTTTAAGAAAGTCTCAATATTTTGGGCTGCCCGTCCTGCCATTTGCAGTCGTTCTATCGAGAAAATACCATTTCCGCACGCTATCTCGAGCCTTTCGCTCTCAACCCGATAAATTGTTCCTGCCGGAGACGGGGCGAGGTTGTGCGCGGGTTCAACTGGTCGACCAAGTAGGATTTTTACTCGGTCTCCATTGAGAAACGAGTAAGCGCCAGGAGTGGGGGACATTGCTCGAACGAGGCGACTTACTTCAGCGGCATCTCGTTCCCAAGAAATCAAACATTCTTCTTTTGAAACCTTGTGTGCATAAGTGGCTGAAGAATCTTCTTGTGGATGTGCTTGATGTGCTCCTTCAAGAATAGCATGAAGCTCATCCTGTAAGAGCTTCGCACCAAGGTCAGCTAATTGATCATGTAACGTTCCGCTGGTGGTCGATTCTGTGATCGGAATATCTACCTGAACGTACCAGTCTCCTGTATCCAGTCCCTCATCCATTTGCATGAGGGATATTCCCGTGGTGGAGTCGCCAGCAAAAATAGCACGTTGAATGGGAGCTGCTCCTCGCCATCTCGGAAGGAGTGAGGCATGAATGTTGATGCACCCCTTCATCGGGAATTCAAGACAAGGGGCTTTAAGAATCTGACCGAATGCACAGACCACACCCACGTCGAAAGAAGGAGCTATTTCCAGAAGGGACTCTTTTAACGCTTTCCATTCTTTTGCAACGCTTGCTGGTTGGAAAACCGGTATGCCGAAATTCTCAGCGATTATTTTCACTGGAGGAGGGCTTAGCTTTTTCCCTCTGCCGGCGGGTCTG
>RFPC01000118.1 GCA_009926305.1 bacterium | reverse complement strand
GGTAGAGGTATTGGTAGAGTTGCTGAACTAGGCCAAAAAGCTTTAGGAGCAGTAGCAGGCCCAGCTAGTCTCAAGAAAGAAGCTATTGAATCGGTACCTACGCAATATCAGGGGTTAGTGTCAGAGGCAGCCGAATCACCTGAAGCACTTAAAAAACTTCAAAGCTCTGGAGCGGCTGTAAAGGGGCTTAAGGAAGAAGTAGGGGATCTCAGTCAACAGCTTAAAACAAAACAGTCAAAAGAAGAGAGTCAATTTGAGCAAGCTAGAAAGGCTGTTGAGGAAGCTAACAAGATTAAGCAAGCTGATTATGATGCAGCCCTTAAAGAGGAAGATATCGCTCAGAAGCAGATGATGAGACAGACTATTGAAGAGGTCAAAAATGCTCGCTCAGCTGAAGCCGCAAATAAACTAGCAGAATCGGTTAATAGAGGGCTGAACGCGCAGAAACAAAAAGCAGTCGCAAAATATGATATTGCTTTTAATCAGATGATTGACCAAGTACAACCAAAATCATCTCAAATACTTAAGATGAGAAAGACTTTTAAAAAGGTTGACCCAGAGCTCAACCTCTATGCAGTTGAAACTAATAAGAGCCTTAGAAACTCTATGAAAAATCTAAAACAAGATGCTCTGACTGGAGCCTGGACTCAGGGTAAAGAGTTTAAAAGTATGGTTGAAATGGACCAAGCTATCGGTGCCGACCTTAGAAGGCTTAAGAAACTTCAGAATAGAGAATCATCACCTAACGTGCAGAGAGCTATCGACCAGCTTGAAACCGTCAAAATGCAGCTTGACTCTAGGCTAAATAGCGCTGAGTTAGGGCTAGAGGGTGATGTACTTGACCAATACAACGAAGCAAAAGCACACTATGCTGACTTTGCAAAAATGAGAGACGAGCTATTCGAGGCTAAACTTCTCGCACCTAAACGTAGTATTTCAGGTGTTAAAAAGTACGAGGCTACAGCTGAAAGCGCTAGTAAGTTTCTGCAGCCAAAAGTTGAAGATACTGAAAGGATGGCTAAGGTACAGGATGTTATGCAGAGATTACCAGGCGACCTGGAAGATAGTAGCGCACTAACTCCGGCACAATTTGCTCAGCTGAGGCAGCAAGCGACAGGCCCTGTTCCTCCATTATTGCCGGAGCGAACTCGCCCTCAGATGCCTAAACCTGAATTGGAAGGAGTACCTACACAACGCGCAGTTACCTCAGAAGAGCAAGCACTACAGTCTCAGATAGCCCAAAAAGAGGCTCAAATTGCGGAGCAGCGCCCCATGGCTGAAGCTTACTCAGAAATGCGCCCGCTTGAGCAAGAGAGAACAGGTATTCCTGGATGGGGTGCTATACGTCCTCAGTCTCCTCTTGAAAAGATACAGAGAGCTCAATGGATTGAGAAGAATATACCGGAACTAGCTACAACAATTAACCTTATAACGCGATTAAACACCCGTGTCACACCCGCTCTTATACAGAATCTATCAAGACAGTATCGGGTCGATCCAGCAGATATTGAAGGTTTTCTGGAAACCAAGAAGGGCGAGCAACAAAACCCTTGACACGCTGATTTCCCCATGTTAAGCTATTCTTAAGGGAGATTTAACATGGATGAAATCTTGAAAAAATCTACAAAAGACGCTGATTTGTTAAAACTGGGGGAAGCTATTAGCGACCCTCAGCTTATTCTATTCCTCTGCAAGAGCCTGCCTGGATACCCAGAATATATCGTCCGCATAGACACCGCTAGAAATAACGCGATTAGCGAGAGCAAGGTTTACAAGTACCCAGAAGCATACGCAAAAGCTTTTGTTGAGTATAGAGTTGACCTGGAACTCGGAGATATCCGCAGAGACAGGCTTTCCGCGTTTCAACTTCTTGAAGCGAAACTTCTATTTTCCAACCTAGAAATTTTAAGATCAAAAGAATTTATAAAACTTCATAAAGAAATTAAAGCGTTAGAGAGAGGTTGGTTATGAAAGTTTTGACTATGCCAAAACCCGAGCGTAAGACGACTCTTTTTGTTGTTTTACTAGATAACGGGAGAACTATTGAGATAAATGCGGAATCGTATGAGTTTGTAGTAGATGCCGACGAAACGCCTCTAATCTACCGATTTTTAAAGGGTCGAAAGCCTGTAGCGGATGTTGAGGGCGCGAGGGTGCGGCTAGTCATTGATTCTGAGGCGGCTGATGTGGAGCAGGCAATCGAGGCTATTCAGTTCAAGAAGAGAAATAGGAGGAGGGCACAGTGAAAGAGAAATTGCAAGATTTAAGCGACCGCGTAGTCAAACTCGTGGACAAAGCTATCTCTGACCTGGAATCAGAGCCAGAGCTAGGGGACAGAGAAGTGCGAGCTCTTGAGACTGTAAACAAGATTATTGCCGTTTTGGTTGAGCGAGAGAAAGGCCGTAAACAGGCCGACCCGATGGCTGACATGAGCGACGATGAGCTTCTAGATGCTCTGCAGGGAGACTGAAGTGCTAGACCTATCTAAGATGACCGAAAAGCAGCGCCATGCGTCTAATACCCTCATTAGAAGAGGTAACCTGCGTCACCTACTACATGAAAAACAGCAGCAGCTATACGACCTAGCCCATACACATCCAGAGGCTATGATTTACTCCTCTCGTAAAGTCGGTAAGTCTTATGCGATGGTTGTTCTCGGTATTGAACACTGCTTGAGACACCCTAACCAGATTGTAAAGCACGTATTCCCCACCCTGACACTAGCTAAAGAAGTTGTATCTGAGTTGATGGGAAAGATTATACCGTTCCTTCCTGAAGACCTTCAACCTCGTGCCTACCGAGGCGCTAGGCCACATTGGGTGTTTCCTAACGGCTCAGTCTATCATATTAACGGTGCGGACCCCAGTGCTGCGAATGGTCTTCGTGGACCTCGCTCTGACTTGTTCCTTCTTGACGAAATTTGCTTCTGGGATAAAGGCTCATTCTCCGATACGTTATTCGGTGCTATTATCCCTCAGCAGACTACAGTTCCTGTGAGAATTGTTTACGCATCGACACCGCCCGAAGATACCACTCACCCATCACTGGATATTGTTATCCAAAAGATGATTAAAGAGAAGACCCTCGTCAAGTTCACAATTTACGATAGCCCTCTAATGACTCCAGAAAAGATTAAGGAGCTCGAGAAACTATATGTTAACAAACCTAACCAGTGGAGACGCGAGTATCTTGCTGAGCTCGTTGCAAACGACGACCGTCGGGTTTGTCCGGAATTTCTCCGCAAATCTCATGTTGTGGATTATCTTCCACTTGATCGTGACCCCCAGATATACGACCAGGAGATGACTTATAGCGGATTTATTGTTGCTGACTACGGTATCGTCGATAACGCCGGTATTCTTGGATGTTGGTATGACCACCTTGAAAATAAGATGGTGGTTGAGTTTGAGCACGCAGAAAAAGCTATGGGCCTAAGAAAGTTTAAAGAAACCCTTGACAGTATAGAGGAGTCAATGGTAGACTGGTGCGAGAACGTAGATTATTGTATAGATGTGTTCGAGCAAGCAGGATTTGAACTTAGGAGCGAGTACATGCTAAGCTTCAGAAGGCCGTCAAAAGGCAAGATTGAAGACCAAGTTGGCGTACTTAGAAACGCTCTAGCAAACGAAAGAATCGTAATTAATCCACGCTGCAAACAGCTCATCCTACAGCTAGAACAAGGGTTGTGGAAAGATACTGAAAAAACCAAAGACTTTGAGCGCACATCAGAGCATGGTCACCTTGACTTAGTAGCAGCTCTCGTTTATGCTGTTAAATTTTGCCCATGGGGTCGCCGCCCTGGTCAATATAATATCGGTAATCTTTCGTTTGTTAACAGGAGAAGAAAATGAGAGCTCTTTTAGCTACGGTTTTAGTGGCGTCTGTTGGTCTTAGTTTATTGGATGTTTTTTTCTTGACGTTAAGTGTAGCGTGTGTTATCGCTATTGTATTGGACTCGTATTTTCAATCAAAAAGTGATTCATTTGAGAGACAAAGGAAAGATGTGGAAAATTTAGCCGAAGAAGTAAAATCTACCATAAGGGCACTAGAATCCGAGCAAGGGGTTTTGAAACTTAAAGTACAAAATCTAACGAATCCAGGGCGCAAACTATGATAAAACTTAAATTCGCTAAACAACTTAAATCCTTTAGAGGAATTGAGAAAGAGATGATGGCGCATCTCCAAGCTATGACAGATAACCTCTACGAAGCTATCACAAGAGGATTAAGTTACGACGAAAACTTGAACAGCAAGATCGTCAAGGTTGCTGTTACTTCTGGTAGGTCTTTTTCTTTAAACGCAAAAGAGTTACCAAAAATAGCTGGGGCTGTTCTGATTAATACAGGTGGAGCTACTGTTACAAGTTTTTCAATTATAACATCTGTTAGAGGCGATTTACAAGCTACTATAGAATGCAACACAAACGCAACAATGTCATTTCTTTTGATTGGGGGTTAATATGGACAATACTTACATTTTTCTTAAGGAAGCGGAAGAGTTAGTTAGAGAGCTAAATCACCGATGGGATAAATTTGCAAACCATAATATGTCTACAGGTATGCTCGATATTTGGACACGTGCGTATCAATGTTATTACGGGGAAATGGCTGCTCCATCATATACTACAGGTGTTGCGGGAGAGCAGGACGAGTATAGTACGCTGCAGGTGAATCATGCACGTAATGTGATTAAGCACGTTATTGCCATGGTTACACAAAACCGAATCAACTTTGATGTGACCTGTACAAACACGGACTTGTCTGCCAGAAACACTACGATTGTCGCAAGAGCGGTTCTCGACCAACTGTTCTACGAGAAGCAATTTGAACGCGAGTACCACTCAATGCTGGAGATGGGTCTAATCTTCGGTATGTCTTTCATTGTTGCACGC
>RFPC01000117.1 GCA_009926305.1 bacterium | reverse complement strand
CAGAACATCCTCAAAAAGAGCAGCATCTGGAACGAGCAAAGCACACCCGAATCCTTTCTCGATATCATTCTGAATCAAGCGCTTGAGCACCGGAGTTTTGCCAACTCCAGCACCACCCGCTAACAAAAGGTGTCGCTTTCTATCTTCTCGAAAAATGCCAAAATCCTGTCGGATGCCCCTCCAGTTTGTCTCCCCAACGGGAGTCACCTCTCCGGAGTCCAAAGGACTTGGCAAATCTGGCGGAGGACCCCATTTTCTGGACTTCACGGTCTTGAAGTGTAGCGCTTCGTTAACACCGGGCAGGTGCCAAAGCGCAGCTTGTTCAGCCATCGCAATCTGCATATTCGGTCTTCGTTTGCCGACCGTTCGTTTTCGAAGTCGCTCTAACTGGTCATAGCCATACTTTAAGTGAGTCATCACGAACCAGTTCCAGTGTACATCTTTTAATATACTCCAAGACCCTACTACTGACTGGATATATCGCTTCTGCTCTTCGCGAATAGCACTTGGATTGCCTTTCGTTTCAGATCCATCAATAACGCATCCAATGTGAATATTCGACCACATGAGGTTCCCACGAATCTTCTCATGTATGCCCTGAGCTTCTCGTTCTCGAACTTCTCGCTTCACCCAATAACGTGGAGAGAACCGACTTCTGAACCAGTGAATCCAAGTAGCAATCTCCAGTCCGTAATACGTACCTTTCACCGAGTAATGCGTTCTGCTTGTCATTTGAAAAAGCAATCGAACATGCTTGGGCAACTCAACTAAGACATTGAGGAATGGATGCATCGGATCAGCCTCAATAACGCGGTAGGTCTTTACTCCAAAAAGATTAGACCGCTTATACGTCATGTTCGCGACCGCTACATGCGACCCCTCTGATACATCTTCAAAGTACTCTGGAACCTCTATGACTTCGGCTTCAGGATATATCTGATAAATTATACCGAGAATTGCGGCAATATTATGGCCACTAGCAGTAAATCCAAAAGCTATCTCACCGTTTTCAACATACACTTCTAAAGAAAACGGATCGGGGCGAGAGTCAAGTATATTCTCCGATGCTTCGCCCCACTTCCGGGACATTGTCAGCACCATCGACGCCTCAACCATCGCATCTGAAGTAAAATACTCAGATCTTGGGAAAAGAATCCAAAACGTCTTTCGCTCTTCAGAGAGGAAACTCATGGCTTTCCTCCTGCATTGAACCGATGCTGCGAATCAGCAGTCATCCGCTCACGAACTTTTTCTCGAACGTCATCACCTTTCGCTACGCGGTCAACGTCAATAGTCCTGCCGGAAAATGGCTTAACAGAGTCTCCGCTCATAGTCATCAAGGCATAAAAATGTCGGAAATCTAAATGCATCAAATGATTGGCGGTAAACTCTTCCCGAAATATTTCGCTCATAAATGTGGCGTCACTGCCACCGAGTTGAAATGCAATAAAATTCTCAATCTTTGATTTAATGATTGTTTGTATCTCTTTTGGAATCTGCCCGAGTGTTTGATGCACAATCGTATAGCTGAGCCCCTTCTCCTTTGCCGATGAAAGTTGAGAAACGAAGCTGTTAGAAGCAAAATTCTGAAATTCATCGATATAAACATAAAAAGGCTCTGCCATACTCTTCTGTCCAGCATAAAACTCTGCTGCTGAATCAATGAGAGCGAGTAATAGCGATCCTAAAAGACTGGTATTCTTCGTACCGAGCATCTGCTTCGGAAGTCGTGCGATAAAAATCTTTTTGTCACGTACTATCTGCGGGAAATCATATGCATTCTCTTCTTGCTGCATTACATCCGAGACATAATTTGTCGCAAGCAGCATGGACAGTTCCGCACGAAGCCTCAGGAAAAACTCTTGCTTTAAAAGCTCGTCTAGCTGTGCCTTATTACGAGAAAAATACTCCTTTGCCTCGGTCTCCAAGCTCTTTGTGATGATTTCTTCTCTCAATATAGGATCAAGAAGCACCTGTAAAAGCTCTGAGATAGTTGTGCCTGGTAGTGACGTTACAACGAGGAGTAGATTCTTCAAGAGTTTTTGCTCTCGTTCTGTCGGTATGCCCCTTCCAATATCAGCGCAGAGAAATTGAACGAGCGTATTAATGAGAACCTTCCTTGTCTCGCCACGCGTCAGTGAAAAAGGATTAAATGCTTGAAGACAAGAGGCATCGGCAAAATCAAGGAGACAAACATCGGATAATCGAGATTCTGGAATTGCTGCCAGCACCTCTTCAGTTAAGTCTCCGTGACAATCAATAAGAGCTATTCCCTTACCTCTGACCAAGTCATCTCGCATTAGAAGCTCCACGAGCTTCGACTTTCCGGAACCTGATTTTCCCAAAACATGAAGTTGTCCGAGCCGACTAGCCCGAGCAATTCCGAATTTCTGCTCAATTCCCTGCACCGAGTTCACTCCAAAGACGCTCAAATCCGTACGTTGACCCGTCTGAACAACGCCAGCTGGAGGAGTTCCTATCGCGGAGAGAAAGTGCTTCACATGAGGATGCTGGCGAATCGGTACTGGGTGATAAAATGAGGCAACTTCATTACTCGTAAGGACAAACGGTTTACTGAGCCTCCGTTCCTGAAATGGAACCAGGGCGCTGCGATCAAATTTTGTTTTCTTACGAGCGCAAATACCGAGGGCATGCATATCAAGCAATCGGAGAGGACAATGAATCGCCTGCATGGAAAGCTCAAGCGCCTCTCGCTGTTGAGACTCGATATCTTTATCCCCGTGATGACGATTTTCCTCCCACAATAAGATTCTTAAATTGGCATGAAAGAGATGTTCTTTCATCCGAGCATTCCCCCAAAGATGTCGCTCATACGTTCCGGGCCAAAACCACTGATAGGGATTACGAATGAAAACGCTTAACCAGTGGTACATACTCAAGCGCATATGAAAATTGCGAAGAGGGGTATCTGGATATGGCTTCAAAACGAATTGTATAACGCATTGCTGAGTGGGTGGTAAAAGCGTTAGAAGATTTACCATTGGAGATAAGCTATCTACCATCAACTGCCGAAAGGTGAGGTACGGCATCGCATGCGAACAAAGAGAGCCGAAGTCAGATGCCAGTAAAACCGCATCTTCTGGTATGTCTTTGGTATAATCTTCCCGTTGCTGGATACGGCTACTCGGAAAAACAAGATGAAAACTACTCATCATCTGCTCTCGATCGCGTGGCGAACACGTGATGCCATACTCTACGACCTGACGCCTTGCAAAGAGTTCAAATGAAAAGGAGTGCTTTGCTTCTTCAAACAACGTCTGCACGGTTTCCGCGAATTCAGCGGTCCTCGGTATCTTGAGGAAAGAGTAATACGTTCCAGCAACATCGCTAAGAACTTCCCTGCCGTAAATAAGCGAGTAAAGTTGAGGTTTCGTATCTGACTCGGGCATGTCTAGTACATCGAAGGTTTTAATATTGGGGATGAGAGATTTCTCCATATTTTCAACTCTTTCGCTGAAAATAGCGCTGTCCCCTCACGTCTCAAAGAGCAATACGAAAATCTATGAATATGCTCTCAATCTGTACAGGATATCCCCTCTTCCTCTCATAGAGTACTGGAAGAAGGTAAAAACTCGAAGTGGAAATGGGCAAAAAGCTGGATTCTCGCCATCTCCCTGCCTATGATAACCCTCGCAGAACATAACAGAATGTGAGTGCCATTATGACCACCCCTGAACAGCATCGCGACACACTCTTGGAGCTCTGTGAGGCGATTACACGCATATCTGGCAAAGGGCTAACACCTGCTACTGGGGGAAACTTCTCGGTCAGAATATCTGAGGCAGAGTTTTTTATTACCTGTTCTGGTGTGGATAAAGAATCTCTTACTCCTGAGCATTTTCTTTTATGTCGAGTGCCAGATGGAGGACAAAGCATAGCATCCTCTCAGCGACCTTCTGCAGAGACTCTTGTTCATGCAGCGCTCTACTCACAGGACTCTTCTATTACTTCCGTGTTTCATACTCACTCTGTTCCAGCGACAATACTTTCTCATACTGAAGCTGACTCGATCCGACTGCAGGGATATGAGATGCAAAAAAGTATCCGTGGCTTCTCAAGTCATGAAGACACTCTAGAGATTCCTCTTCTTGCAAACACACAAGATATGAATAGCGTCAACAAGGTGCTTACCTCTTCATGGCAACGGTTTTCTCAAACACCCGGCTTCATCCTGAAACGACATGGGCTATACGCCTGGGGCAACAGCATTTTTGAAGCGACGCGGCATACAGAGGGATTTGAATTTCTCTTGCAGTGCGAGCTGCATACGGCAGGAGAAATCCCGCTGATGACAAGAGAAGCGTAACACTCATTATATGCATATGGGGCTTATGGTACTTGTCGAATACCTTTTCTCTATTCAATGAACAAAACAAACGTAAGTCGTTCTTTGCTTGTTCATCCTAGAGCCCCCCGCTACATGCATTACCGAAATTTTCCTGAGCTGCATTCACCGCCTGATTCCCGAAACAGAAGTCGAGATTGCTAAAAATCAGCGGCTGACACTGCGTTACCGATGAAAGAAGTGTCTGATTGCTAAAATCAAGTGAAACATGAATATCTGGTGTAACCCCGCAAGAGTACGCTGAGAAATCCAAACTTACATCTGGTCCCGTCTGGAAAAAAGAATCATTATTCATTTCTTCTGCAGACTGAATCTTAGTCGAGAGTGAACTACCAGGAGCTGCGGCATAGAACGTATCACGCCACTCTGCTACCCCTTCAAATGAATCATTGCCGCTGAATATTGAACGGAAAGCCCCCTCTCGAAAACGAATCTCTTCAGGTGAATTGCCAGAAAAGCGCATTACCGAAGTGTTCAGGAATGGATCTCCGCCATCGCCTCCTGACCGAGTTTTTACGTTAACTTGTCTTCCACGAATTTCCAGGTCCACTTTAAAAGAAGATTCGCCAGAAACAGCACCGGCCTTTGCTGTTCGAGGACGATCCTTATCGTACTGAAGAACTCCCCCCTTGGCTGGCCGAAGG
>RFPC01000116.1 GCA_009926305.1 bacterium | reverse complement strand
TAGCTGATCAAGTATGAACTCTGTTGCTAATTCGGAACTTTCTTCTTCTGGATCGGAAATTTCTGTAATAAGAAATTGTAGCTTGTGATCTGTATTTGAAGCGTTTGAATGAACCGAGAATATGGAAGCTGAGGCCGACGGAGTATAGTAACCAAAATCAACTATTTTTATCGTAGCTATATTTGGTCGATAAAACATTTCGAGAAACTCTCTAATACATACTACCGACTGAGGTATGAGTCGGACACTACTCTGCTCTGAAGTCCGAGAAATCAGAAGTGGGGTAACAGGTGCGATTAAGGCATGACGGTGGCCTGGGAGCGATATTCGAAACCAGATTCCATCTCTCGAACCCTCATGCTGAGAAATACCGTTAAATCCAATTTCGCAATCGAGCTCGCGTATAACCTTCCAGAGATGGAATAGCACCTCGAGCCGCTCTAGCTTCTCAACATCACTCATCTCGTATCATCTCCTCAGAAAGGTCCATACGTGGCATAAGACCATCGAGCAGGGTAGCTGATGCGAGCTCTCGCGCTTCGGCTGGCGGACACGTTTTAAGCCACTCAATAATTTCCTCGTAATACGACTGCAATTCTTCGTGTAAGAGCTGCTTTGGAAATGGGGAATCAAGCACAACGCTCGCGCTGGCGAATAATAAAATTCCGATGTGCCCCTGCTTTTTTGAGAGAAAATGAATGATTGGAGCATTGGTGGGATTCATGAAGCTCCTCCCGACCGAAGCATCCCCTCACCCTTCTGCTCTTCCGTATCAGTTCTACGACGGTGCATTACTCGCTTACGCCAATGCGCCCTTTTATGATAACGGAACCAATACAGTCCGATTAAAAATGAGATGATCGGTATGCTCATTCCGATGAGGAGTGCATGACTCAGCAAAGGCTGCTCGCCTTCAGAGGGCTGTCTCTCATTACGGACAGGCTTCTGATACTCGTCCTTTCTGCCACCGAATTCTTGAACGGGAATAAAGGAAGTAGAAAGCTCGATTGGTTCTGCAACAACCTTTCCATTTTCCGAAGTCTCATCGATAGATTCTAAAGAAATAGGAATATTTTGAGACTTCGCTGAGGGAACACTGAGTTCACGAGAGTCCGTGCCAGAAATCAAGACCGCAATATTTTCAGGAGTTAGTCCTGCAGCGGCTGCAACTAATACTTGAATGTCCTCGTGCCGCTCCTGAAAACCTTGGTCTGTAATCAGCAACACACTCCCAGAAAATCCAGAATCCTCCTCTGTCGTCCTCCCAAAAATAGGATCAGTAGGGGGAAGATTGAGATGAACACGAGATTCAAGGACACCATTCAGCGCCATAAGGGTCGACTCAATATCACTAGCGAGAGCCCTCTCGTATTGAAACCGTTGCGTCTCACGGGTTGGAAGCATTCCGCTTGCAAGCTCTGAGCGAGTGGTGTCCATTCGTCGAAAAACTCTTGCATTGGAGAGTGATGACAGTGCTGAAATTGCATCTTTTCTGGCAACACTCAACGCCCAGCTTCCGTCTGACTGAAGATGCTTTTCAGCAGTAATTCCCTCTTGATGTAGCCTTGTAAGCAGACGATTCCCCTCCCCTTCAGTAAGATCGTGGAGGATAGTCTCCTTACAGCCTGATAGCATCAAAAAAGAAAATATGAATAGCCATCTCATACACTTAATCCTCATCGTTTTGCAGGCTTTGCATTTCATGAGAATTCGACACTTGCTCCTTGAGGAGTTGCAATGCCCGAGTATGCAGCCGAGAGGCCCAGGAACGAGTGATATTGAGCCGAGTTCGAGCAATCTCTTGAAGGGAAAGCCCTTCAAAGTAAAAAGCATAAATGAGTGTTCTTTCAGTATCGGGCAACTGGTCAATTAATTTGCAGAGGTGCTGAGATACTTCTCGTTCAAGCAGTTGTTTCTCGGAACAAGGAATCTCGTCCTGCTTATTGGTAATCTCTTCTTCGCAGTCGAGATAGTTCAGACGAAAAATAAGCGCGCCCTGCGCCGCAAATTCTAAGACCTCTGCCAGACCTTCATGAGAATCGGCCGCTGGACATCCTCTGGAGTGCCAAAAGTCATCAGATAGGACATGCGCCGCCTGCATCAGCTGTAATGCACGATACTCTCGCTTTGATTGCCCTGAGTCTTGGCGTATTTGATCAATAATTGCCCCCCGAACACGGAGATATGCATACTTCTCAAAGGGAACCCCTGTCTCGGTATCATACCGCGAAGCAGCTTCAACCAATCCAGAATATGCAGCACTCAGATAGTCATCATAAAAGTGAGGTGCTGCGTTAAACTTGACCATCAACTGCTTAACGACGATCTGGGCAAATTCCAGATAGTGCTCAGACCAATTTGACTCAGTAATGTTTTCCATTTTGACTTACGACACTCCCTTCACACTCGGAGTATCGTAGTGAGGAATTGAAAGTTTCCATTCAGGGGGGTTTTTTTCACTTTCCAGTCAGTGTGTCGAGGTCAGGGAACGAGAATCAGTCTGGAATCAATCACTTAACAATCTGATATTCGCTACAGAAAACGGCCATAGCTTGACAACCCAAGGAGGGAATCGATAGTGTTCCAACGCATCTCATAACAGTGTTCTGGAGAAAGACGTGATTGAAAAGGCTCAAAGGGAAGAAAGCTGGCCAGATGAAGGACCGGTAAGAGAGGTTGCTCAAGTATTTGAAGCCGCTCTCACTCACCCCCAGACAGGGGAGTCCCTGCTCGTTGGGAGGTTTTTGCATCGCAACTTCTTCACAGTAGAAACTGACCAAGAAGGACTCTATCTCGTCTTCGTAAGTTCTTATCCACCCGAAAGCCAACCTCTCCGAGGAGGATTTGAGGAAGTCTATCGCTGGGATGAAAAATTTAAATTTATTGATAGTCGAGGATTAAAGCGATACGCGAACGGGGATCGCTCACAGTATTCTCCAAAGATGGAGGCTGAAGAAGTTCTAGAAAAACTTGTTGAGAAAAATCGAATTGCTCCAACGAGATATGACTTGAGAAAAGAATTATCGACAGATGAGAGATGTGATTTCCCTCGGATGATAAATCTGGCTTCGCACGATTTTCCCCAAAAGGACTCTCCCTACCAGAGTGAGGAGCCCTACCAGAGTGAGGAGCCCCACCAGAGTTAGGAGCAGCTTAGGGGCAACAGACAATACGACGGTCGTGCGAAATGCGTCGTCCCGCGCAAAAAATCGCTGCCCGCTTTCAATCCTTCCGAAAAAAGAGAAAATCATTGAGTTCCTCCTCAAAGTAAACTACAAACCATGCTCATCGAAAAACGTACTACGGGAGACTCAGTAGATGGCGAAGCTCTATTTTCGATATGGAACCGTTAGTAGCGCAAAGACACTTAATCTTCTCGCTGTTGCACATAACTACCGGCAGCAGGGCAAACATATCCTACTTATCAAACCACTGCTGGATACTCGATTTAGTGAAAAGAAGATTAAGTCGCGAGCCGGATTAGAACAGACAGCAGATCTGCTCGTTGATAGCACCACAGAACTTCCACTCAAACAATTTGACCGCTATGACTGCATCCTTGTTGATGAAGTCCAATTTATCGCGCCCTCAATAATTGATCAGTTGCGACATGCAGCAACTCACATGCGTGTTCCTGTTATCTGTTACGGTCTTCGGGCAGACTTCAGAACAAATGCTTTTCCTGGTTCACAGCGACTTTTTGAGCTGGCAGATAGTATTGAAGAGATTAAAACCACATGCGCATACTGTGCGAAGAAAGCAATCATGAATCTGAAGCACAAAGATGGAATAGCGACTCTTGAAGGACCTTCCGTCGATCTTGGAGCTGAGGAGAAGTATTTTCCTGCGTGCTATGGCTGTTATGAGCACGCGTTAGGCGAGGGTCGTGCATTAGAGTCGAGTACCGTTGGTCTACAAGTCCTTTCTCAGAAAATAGCGAACTCATAGGCTCTCTTCGTTTTAATAGAATATATGACAAATCATGAAACACATTGTTCTCTTTGATATTGATGGAACATTGCTTAGAGCAAGAGGAATTGGAGAAAACGCTTTCAAAAAAGCATTCCAGGATGTTTTTGAGATGACACCCTCGTGGGAATCAATCAATTTAAATGGAAGGACAGATCCGGATATTATCGATGAAATCTGTCACTTGATGAATGGTAAACCTCAGACGAGCCGTGAGAATGAGCGTCTTCAAGAACGGTTTATTGCGCATTTTCAGACCATGATTACCCATCATGAAAATTTTACACTCTTACCAGGCATTGAGTCGCTACTCACAACACTTTCTCGTGAGAAAGATATTGTTCTTGGAATAGAAACGGGAAACCTGCAACCTACAGCACACATGAAGCTAGCACGAGGAAATATCCACTCTTATTTTCAAACGGGAGGATATGGAAGTGATTCAAGAGATAGAAAAGAAATTGTGCGTATCGCCATTGAACGTATTCAAGCACAGTCCGCTTTCCCCACAGAGTTTTCTGTCACGGTTATAGGCGATTCTGTCAATGATATTCTAGCGGCAGAGGCAAACTTTGCACGCTCGATTGGAGTCTCAACGGGCGGCATCACGTTCGAAACATTTACAGCGAAATGTACCCCGACACTTCTCTTATCCGACTTAAGTGATACCGATAGTATCGTATCATTTATAAAAGCCAGTTAATGTCTCCTCGTCTTACTTCACATGCCATATCTTGCTATCGCAAGACTGACTCCCTATAGTAATGCGGAATACTAATGGGTCGGCAGTCATGCAAAAAAAAATTCTCATATTCATAGTCGCCTATAATGCTGAGAGCACTCTCTCGTGGGTACTCGATCGGATTCCCCGAGATCTGCTTACTCCAGAAAATGAGATCCTCGTCATTGATGATTCATCAAAAGACAAAACCTACGAAGTAGGGCTGGAATATCAGGATCTGCCAGAAGGCATCAAACTGACGGTCTTACGCACACCCATAAACCAGGGATATGGTGGGAATCAAAAATTGGGGTACCGCT
>RFPC01000115.1 GCA_009926305.1 bacterium | reverse complement strand
TAGAATCATTATCTCTCTCTTTTCGTAAATAGAGCCTTTCGACAACCTCTATCGCGAAAATCAAGAAAAGGTTTCCTGTTGGTATCAAAAAAAAGAGAGCTCTTTTCTGTTAGGAACGCTCTGGAGCTGTACGACGTGCCACTAATTGCAGTGGTTTCTCGAGAGCAGGCCTGTATCCCGTCAGCTTTGTTGTTACGCGGCCTACAAACACTTCGCTCGTAATCTGAAGTATATCTCTATATTTATCGGCGGTGACGTAAAGGGCGGCTCTCCGCAGCTTCTTTGCCTTCTCCTGCTTATTCAAGTTAATGACGCTAGGCTCTACCACCCAAACGAGCCTCTTTTTACCACCGACCTTCATCCACCGCTCTTCAGTACACTTGAGGGAAATGAGGTAACGGCTCTTCCCGTCAAAGGTATCGAACGTGCGTTCCACACCAGGGGCCCAGTCAAGACTTCGAGCCAGGAATGCAGCAGACAGAGGCTCCAAAGTAAAATTATTCGAATAAAAGTCATATTCTTGGAAGCGGTTTCCAGAGTCTTTCTTCTTTGAGAGCTCTGAACGAATCCTTCCATCATCAGCAAACGCTAACGACGCTTTAGTGACTCTTGAATTCTCACGTTGATCAATCAGCAATATGCCCGGGGTGAAATCATCGGCTGCGATAGTTCCCAATACCGAGTATCGAAGCTTATAGAAAACGTCCACAAAGGAGTTGGTCTCTACCGCTATAAAAACCTCATAGATCTCAGACTTTCTTCTAACCGTAATCTCCACATCAGCAGCGTGAATGCCCTGCCATGAAACTTCGTAATTGAAAATTCCTTCACGAAAGTCATGCCCCTTTTCTGGAAAGTACACGGGGGTCGTAACGTCAACCTGGTCTGCCAACAGCTCGTCTGCTCTGACGGTCGAAACAGGAGTCAGCATTGCGAAATGAACGCATAAGAGCCACAACCAAAATGGGCGCATTGCTGTTAAGAGATTGCCCTTCCTAGTAATTTTACTGAAAAAACTCACAATCACTACGCCCCCGCGCTGCCTTGAGGCAGGACCCGCGCTGTCTCGGGGCAGAAATTGTAAGTTCGGGCAAAAATGAGCTGAGACCATTGACTCTTATTATCCTTCTTAAGTTCCTTGGTATAATACCTCGGTCTAAGCCCTTAAGCACCTTTTAAAAGGGCTTACCTCCGACTTTCTCACCGACAACCTCAATTTTTCGCATTCATTTCAATTGGATGTGACAAAAATCGGCGCATTGTGAATAGTCACACGTCCTTTACTCCGTGCGACCTCAATGCCCATTTTTTAGGGCTCGCCTACCCTCTGGGTAGTCGATAGAAACATCTTTAACTTACTGAATTACTCAGCGTTATCTGGATTCACCTTTTGCTGTTCATGAGCAAGCTCCACAAGACACCGCAATACCGCAGCATTGAAGTCACGTTGTTGTCTCAGCGTATCTTCGAGAAAAAATGAAAGAACTGGATATATGAGTCGCTTAATGCCGACAATGAAAGGACCGAGCACCTTCCTATGCGAGGTAATCTCTCTCGGTTTCAGTGATACATCCCAGATTTGTGCAGTCCGCCGAAGCCGCTCAAGCAGCTCGTCAGAAGCCACGAGAGCACCACTTGAAGCTGGAAGAATAAAGTTTTTTACGAAACGAACATTCTCTTCCGAAAATTCTCCATCTTGAATAAGAGACTCAACCCCCTCCGACACCTCCTTTTCGAGATTCTGCGCTGCGGATTCAAGGTGAGCGGGGAGATGGATCCCAAGAGTATTATCGCTATCCTCTATCCCGTTATTCCCGACTAGAGACTCTCCTGACTCTCTCATGCACATACTCCTTCCTCTTTGCCGAAACTTACGCGGCTCCTGTAGATTCCACACATTCAAAGCGGTGCAAAATCTCCGCCATGTACGAAATTCTCGCACTCATTTCAAAGAAATTCGCAGGAAAATAGGCGTTAAGATTTCCTACTAAACCACCCGATACTACACCAGAGATATTGAATTGCAATCAAGACAAGAAAAATGTCATTACCTAGGAAACTGACTATCAAATCCCTCGTATTGCTCATCATATTGGTGAGTTTGAGCGCGTGTACACCGAGACGCGAGGCTTCCATCTATTTTCCCCTCAAAGATGCAGGTCTTCAAATCTTAAGCTCTACCAATCCGTACCACGGACCCAATGTTGCATTAGCTGCAACGCTTGAGGAAAGCTCGAGCCTTGCTGGATACTTTCAACACAAGGGAGCACCGAGAGCTATCCAAGTAAAAACAGCTCGCACGTCCCAGGACAAGATCATCCTGTATTACCCTGATGACTACGGAATGTACGTGGCAACTCGTCGCGGAGGACTCGTTAATACTCCAGAGCATTCGGAATGGATGGTTGCGGGCCCTTATCGGATGAACCAAAGTGCGTATAGACAGATAAAGAATTTTTCGCGGCCACGAGAAAAGTCTCCGGTATTTCTCGTACATGGAAATGTCACTCGATATTCCCAGGGCGCCCTAGCCTATAATACATCTTTCACTATTGAACCTGAAGTTCCTCTTCTTCCCGAGACAGAATCACTCGAGCCACCGAAGAAGGTCGTTAAAAAAGAGCAAGTGGAAGAGGTTCCTTTTGACAATGAATTCCAAACTGGCAAGAACGCTGATTCGCTCGTAAACCTCGATAACCCGAAGTTCATTCCACAGAACATGGATCAACAAGCGTTAGCTCTCTCAAGCGGCTACGCAAGAAGAACCTCAAATGGTGATATCATGCATGAGGTTGAAGGACATGCGCAGATGCTTGAAAACATATCGGATTGGTATACAGGCACCACGAGAAATGTTTCCTCAATTCAGGATTTAAGCGACCTGTTACCTGAACAACAGGAAGTGAGAAAGGGAATGATTATTCGTATACCTTTTGCTCTGATAAAGAGAACGAAAAAAATGCCCATTACCCATAGGGCTACTCCAGAAACTCCTATTGAGGAGAACGAGAACAAAAAGAGCATTGGCGAGCGCTCGACTGAAGAAGGCTAGCGTCTCATCCACCAAAAACGTGCTGTAAACCTCAAACACATTCATATGAAGATTCCGGTGGCTCTGAACAGTTAGAGCTTGAGGGATAACGGAAATAGGCTGGTTAATAAATGCGTGTGATTTTCAAAACACACGTACTGCTCTAGGGGAAAGGATCTTGGGAGAAGAAGGAGAAGCTGCGAGAAAAAATGCCCAGGAGAGGATTTGAACCTCCACGACCTTGCGGCCACCAGCCCCTCAAGCTGGCGTGTCTACCAATTCCACCACCTGGGCGTAAGCTCTTGCTATAGCGTGTATGTTTCAAACCGAGAAATCAAGCTCTCGGCTCGTCTTATTTGTATAGTGATACTCCGTTGTCTAAAACCCCATAATCTCTGACTTCTGGAATACTTCTACTCAGCGGTCTTCTCCTCAACGCCTTGTACCTCTACTGCTTCTTGCTGTTCTCCTTCCGCACTCGAGGCACTCTCCTGTTTGGTAGCAGTTGAATCAGTAGTCACATTACTCTCTACCGTCTCAGGCGCGTTGGCCGTTGTAGCACCAACTTCAGAGACTGGCTGCATAATAGAGCCTTCGACCACACTTTTTGGAGCACTACTTGAAGATATTCCTCTTGCGCCACCAGAGTTATATGAACGAATCAAGAGTATCGAGGTCACCATAAATCCTATGGCTAAGGTAGTAGTCAGTTTGGTGACGAAGTCTGTTGCCCCTGCCGCTCCAAACAGAGAACTACTGGAACCTCCAAAAGTGGCTCCTGCATCAGCGCCTTTTCCCTGCTGTAAGAGAACCAACCCTATGAGAACTACGCATAAGAGAGAGTGAATGATAAGCACTGTAGTAAATAACATTTGAACATTCCTTCATTTGGGGTCTTTTCGAGATTAGCCCCGCTCTAGACCACCTCACCACGGGCTGACAGCCACACAGCGATCGGATTAGCAACTGGAGTCTATAATCAAACGCCGCTGGATATCAATTGACGACGGCTGTCTCTCCTCCCTGGGCAGCCAGAGCCTCAACACCCTCGATGACTCTATTCGCAAGCCCCTGAAATAACTCTCGAGATGAATTATTGCCCTCAACCAGGGCAACCGGCATCCCAACGTCTCCCCCCTCACGGATAGCAGGATCGAGAGGAATCTGAGCGAGTAAAGGCAACCCCTGTGCCTCAGCGAGAGCTTTTCCTCCTCCACTCCCAAAAATATCATGCCTGACCCCATCCGGAGCTATAAAGCCACTCATATTCTCCACAATTCCCAACGCCGGCACATTCACTTTCTCGAGCATACTTAATGCTTTTCTCACATCAGCAAGTGCCACTTCTTGCGGCGTGGTAACAACCACGGCTCCAGCAAGCTGCACCATTTGAACGAGTGAAATTTGGGCATCTCCAGTCCCCGGAGGCATGTCCACGATGCAATACTCCACAACTCCCCAATTTACATCTTGAAAGAGCTGATTGAGGGCTTTGTTGAACATAGGGCCACGCCAAATCACAGCATCATCTGGATTCGAGAGAAAAAATCCAAGTGATACATACTTCATCCCGTGTGTCTCAGGCGGAATCAGCTTGCCCTCATGGTCAGTCTTGATCTCTCCCCCGCCGAGCAAAGTAGGAATACTCGGGCCATAAAAATCTGCGTCAATAAGTGCTACCCTTTTCCCCATCTTTGCTAATGACAAGGCAAGATTTACTGCCACCGTCGATTTTCCGACACCTCCCTTACCTGAAATAACCGGGACAATCTTTCCTAGGTTCTCCATTTCCTTTTCCTTCTTTCCTTTATCATCCTTCAATAAACCGTTTATCGTAGGCGTTTCTTTCTCTACTGCTCATTACCTTTCTTTCGTGGAGTAAGGTTCTTGGCACGAGTCAAATCAAGTAAAGCTTGAGCAGTGCTCGACTGCTTTCGCAACTGTCGTTCCCATCTCTCCCCTGGCTTCAAAACGGCGCTAAAAGGAGTAGAGCGGAGTTTCTTTCCATCTTTATCCAGTTCGATAACCCGAAAACTTATGGAGTACTTCGCTTCTGTACTATTATTCTGCACTGAAGCTTTCAGCTTCTGATTGGAAAACTGTGATACCGAGCCAGTAATAGGCGGCCGC
>RFPC01000114.1 GCA_009926305.1 bacterium | reverse complement strand
CACAAGGGATCTTGTGTTCTCATAAGATCCCTGCAATACTACATTTGTTCACGAGACATCATCAATGACTGAAACTCTCCTTCAACAAGAAGTTCTAGATTTTTTACTCCGACAGTATCACTTCACTGACGAACAGATTGATTTTCTGATGCGAATTGTGCGAAACAATGCACAGTTTGAAGATGGTGAAGATCGTGAGTTTATGGAAGAACTTGCGAATCAAATTGAAGACCAAATCGTAAATCACCAGGACTGACGCATGTAGAACTGTCACAAGGGATCTTGTGTTCTCATAAGATCCCTGCCATACTATGAAAGTTGAGAGGGAAGAAACAAAGGCGGTTTTCAACCACCCTGACAACTAGAAGCAGGGACATAAGGTTGATGTAAAAGCAATTACCGTGCCCTCTCAATACAATTTCAAAAACACACAGTTCTGATTTTTTATCAACGGTGAAACCATTTTTTGCATTTTTGAGTTGTATTGCAGTCATTGTGATTGCTGATGTCAGTTATCAATATCGATTTCTGACTTGTTCTCAACGAGCACCATTAGTTTCTCTTTTTTGTAATTGATCATGAAAACCATTCGCATTCAGGTTGAGACTTATGATGGTTGCAAAACCATTTGGTATGAAAAATCACGCTTAAAAGAACCGACAAAGACTATCAGTGAGCGTGTGATGGATCAACTTTCTGGATTGAATATTAAGAGAGTTGAAGTTAGTCTGGCACCTGCGACAGTCTGACAAGTGGCACAAGGGGGATTGCAAAGTCCCCCATCTTGCCCCATACTATAAAAGTCATCAGCAAACGCCCAATGAAAACACTCTACAAAATCATCGGCTTCGGTGAGAATGAGCACGGTTTCTTCAACCAGAAAGCGGTAAGTTCTACGATCGGGTATGCCTGTGGGATCTACAATGGTATGCTTTGGGATGATGATTACACTGGTGCAGTGATCATCAAGCAGGAACACGAAACCTGGCAGGTGATCCAGGAGTTTGGCACTGAAGGTATGTCCATTGAGTGTAATGCGTTAATGGGCTTCAGTGTCAAGAAAGCACCTACCCTTGTGATGGTGTGACACTCGTTTAACTGGCTCCTACAGGGGATTTTTTCGGAAATCTCCTGTAGACTATTTTTGTTGGAAATCCGTTTTTTTTCATCATGACAACCACCATCACCAACACTGTTACACTGGATTCTCTGGCTGAGACTTTTATTGATCAGTGTCTAGAGTATCTACATAAGAACTGTTACGATCGTAAGTCATTGGTTCAGGCAGCCACTGAAATCGAAAACGCCTTACATTCTCGTGATTGGTGTGAAGAAATCGATGGCATACAGTATCATGGTGAATCAAATCCTACTGATATTTGGATGGTTGGTAGTAATTGGTGGGATGCTTATGATGATCTAGAAACCACAGAAGAACAACAATATGTGATGAATTACATTAAAGATGTGTTCCCTGATGCTTGGCGTCCATAAGATCTAGAGTATCATGAGCCTGTGTGAGAGTATCACAGGCTCCTCTAGATTTTTCAAAAAATATGAAAAAATCGTTTTTTTAATTTCGTTTTTCGTTTTTTTTGATTTTTGTTATTCAATTATTTTATGGCAGGATGTTTGTGGCTTACTTATCGTCATCGGCCTTCGTAGCCTCTCTTGGTTGTTGATACAATCATAAGACCTAGACCGACCTTATGGCGATGGTGGTGTGCCACTTTTTTACTGTCACAATAAGCTTGATTTCTCTGAGAATCCATGGGATCATATAGAAGTAGTCAAGACAAGCACCAATGGCCAACACTACTGTCACCTTTGAAGTCGATGCAGCTGATGCCTATTGGGTACGAGCAGCATTGAGCGATTCTATGATCCGTTGGGGTGATCTTGCTCTTGCGGCGATTCGCGGTGAGCGATCTGACCTTAATAAAGAATCTTGTCTATTGATTCGCGATCGAGCTTATCGACTTTACAATGAGTTTACACAACAAGAAATGGAACAATCATAAGAATAACAAGGATCTTAAGATCCTTTTTTTATTATTATTCAATTATTTCAAGGCAGGATGTTTGTGGCTTACTTATCGTCATCGGCCTTCGTGGCCTCCTCTTCTCTTGTTGTTAGTAGTCTAGCAGATAAAGCGGCCAATGGAGCTGATCCTGGCCAGAAGAAACCAGTTTGACAACTGGCACAAGGTGGCTGGATCTGGCTGGCTGGTGGCTTCATACTATGGGAGTCCCAAACGGAACAGAGCAATGCTCACCGGATCCGACCTTCTGACCAAAGTCTCCGAACTGCAGGCCCAGAACGCCACACGCACCGACATCGTGCTCGCCTGTGGCTATGTCAAGCCTGACGGCAAGGCATCGTATGTGGCCTTCTATGAGGCACTGATTGAGGCTAAGACTCCACAATGGAAAAGCCAGCGCATTAAAGAAGAAACCGAAACTCATTTAGAGTTCGATGATGAAGAACAGGAAGAAAAGTTCCTGGAGCTTTGTGAGAATTATCCTCAAGAAGCCTTGGAGATTTATTATGAAAACATCGGCAATTTCGATGATTTTGAGGAAGCTTACATGGGAGAATACGACAGCGAGGCACACTTTACCGAGGAAATGGTAGCTAATTTCTCAGATACTCAAATTCCCAGCTGGATTGTGATAGATTATCAGGCAACCTGGGATAGTGCAATGCGTTTCGATTACTGGGAGGAAGATAACTACTTCTTCCAGAACATGTGATCATTTAGGGAGAGCAATCTCCCTTTTTTATTATTTCTTATTATTATTTCAAGGCAGGATGTTTGTGGCTTACTTATCGTCATCGGCCTTCGTGGCCTCCTCTTCTCTTGTGACCATAGTCTAGCAACGGCAGACTCTCCACTGTGGCAGTTCCAGCCAGTTCTAGCACTGGCACAAGACCCACATGACAGCCATGAAATCCTGATGTATCATAATGAAGTCAACCGGACAGAGCCCATGACCATCACACTTGACGCCAGAGACGCTAAGCTTGCGCTGTTGGCGCTGCACCGCTACTGGGACTCTATTCGTGCTAACGGATCGCAGAACACTTATGAGCGGATCGCTAGTTATGAGACTGCTGAGCTGATCCGCTTCCTGGAGACTGAGCTGAGAGCCATCAGCCTGGACAGCTGAGTCCTTCCATGCTACACTGATCAAGTCAACCGGACAGAGCCCAATGGCCACCATCACCCTGACAGACCAAGAGCTTAAGATCCTTGTGGATTCATTGGAGAGCAGTCGCATAGACTGGAGAGATTCGCTGTTTGATGCAGAACTAGGCTGCATTGGCGCTCCTAATGTCCAGGAAGCGCAGTCCAGGCTTCAGGATGTGGAAGCCATGCTCTGCAAGCTTAAGGCTGCCTGAAGCTCTCCAGGGAGGCTCACAGTAGCCTCCCAGCCATGCTACACTGATCAAGTCAACCGGACAGCCACCATGCCTGCCATCAACACTCTCGTCTCTGACATTAAAGCCAAGAAGGCTCAAATTGAACAGCTTAAGGCTGAACTTGAATCGGATCAACAGATCTTGATTGATCTTATCAAACAATCGGGCGAAACTAAGATCAAGACCGACAATGGCACTGCTATCTTATGTAAAGGTCGCAGAACTGTTGTTGTTACTGATCCTGCACTTAAGGCAGAGATTAAACTTATTCAAGAGCGAGGAGTTCGCACTGGTCGATGTGAAGAACGCATCGGCAAAGAATACTGCATGATTCGCGGGTGAATCACGATGAATTGGAATGAACTGGCGGAGAAAATCTCCGCAATGACTGAAGAAGAAAGAATGAAAACAGTCTCATTTGTTACATACGAAAAATGTTCTTTCGGAGATTATCATGAAATCATTGATATAGAATACGACTCGGGCGATCCTGTTCTTACTTCACGGTACTAGCTAGTCATAAGAGAGAGCATAATTGCTCTCTTTTTTATTCTTTTGTTCTTATTATTTCATGGCAGGATGTTTGTGGCTTACTGATCGTCATCGAGCTTCTTGCTCTCTCTTGGTTGTTGACATAATTCTAGCAGCCAGCAGAGCCAGCTGTGGCCGCGGCAACCAGTTGAATCACTGGCACAAGGCGGCTGGATCAGTCCCGAATCTGGGGTATCTTTAAGGAGTCGAAGGGAATCACCCCAATGAACACTGACCTTCAAGCCATCACCGCACAACTGGCCACTGTAGCAGAGTCTCTGACCACGCTGCAAGAGGCTCTGGCAGCTGTCCAGGCTCAGCAGGCCCAACAGTCTACCAAGGCCACCAGCAACGCTCTCGCGCCGTTCTCGGCCTTCCTGATGGTGGAGCTGACACCATACTTCGGCGGTGGTGGCGCTAAGCTGATCGTCGATCGTCTGAATCGCTGCAATGCGATCGGAGACTATCGTTATTTCATTCCCATCTACAAGATGGCCGGAGAAGATCTCGAAAAGCGTCAACTTTTGACTCTGATTTCTTCTGTTCATCGCTACAAGTTTGTCTACAGTAAGCATCACAATACACCACAAAAGTACAGCCTTAAGTCTAAGATCAAGTATGCAAAAGCTTGTCCCCATTGTGGTGCACTTGCTGCTGTTCTTTATGATCGTCTCGTGAAGGAGGGTCTTCTCTGATGCATCTTACTCAAACATACGACATAAAAACTAAAGAACTCTACTGGACTTTCAAAGATACCAACAATCACATTTGGTACTTTAAGTCTTATGAGGTCCAGTCTTTCGTTGACATTCGCCACCGCATTCTCCGATGATTGAATTACTTGCTGCTGCCTACATTATCGGTCAGGTTCAAACTGGCCCATACATCATCCGCACTGAGTATCTGAACGAAGATCATGAGGTTATTGTAATCGAGGAGGATAGAGAGTAGGTTTCACAGTATCACAGGCTCATAAAAAGGAGAGAGAAATCTCTCCTTTTTTTCGTATTTTTTTCGTTTTTTCGTATTTTTCGCTGTACCTTATGCCAGTCACCGAACTGGACCCAGAACAGTCTCACAGAGCCACAGAGACGCCTCTGAGAGGCTAGACTATGGGAGTCAACACGGAACGCACCATGGCCGCAATCACCGACAAGACCATCACCATCAACGGCATGAAGCACACTGTCACCGCAGTGAACGGCATGGATCGCGTGGAGATCAACAACGAACTTCACTACATTGGCGATCAAATCCTGAAGCTTAAGATGCAACAGGCTGCACTCATTGAAGCTCGAAACATGATCGACCAACACAATAAGGATCGAGATCTCGATGATCTTTTCCTGGAGATGTTTAGCCTCTGATAGTATCAGGAGCCTGTGCAAGAGTATCACAGGCTCCTCTACATTTTTTGAATTTTTGTAAAAAATCGTTTTTTTAATTTCGTTTTTCGTTTTTTTTTGGTTCTTATTATTCAATTATTTTATGGCAGGAT
>RFPC01000113.1 GCA_009926305.1 bacterium | reverse complement strand
TAGCTCAGCTGGGAGAGCGCAACACTGGCAGTGTTGAGGTCACCGGTTCGATCCCGGTAGGGTCCACCAGCTTTTCTCAGTAGGGTGCTGTATCAAGGCACTTGCGTTCTATAACTGGCTCGCGGTGTAATAACTCCTCAGTGCAACAGTCTTTCTTCCTTTCTTTGTATGTTGATCACAAAGTGTCTCTACTCGGCGTAAAGACAGAAAGAAATTTACCTTCATTGGTGCGGAGAGCTTTTAAGTCTTTACTTCAGTAAAGAGAAGAGATTACATGGTCGTATGGAAATATCCCATCAAGGTCGTAAAGAACACGACAGAGACACTGACCCTACCGGTTCTGAAATTGATCAGCAACGGTGGTTCGATAAGTTAGCAACAGCATTTACCCTTTCTCTTTCACTTGGCTGTGCAGGCACTGAAGAAATCAGTGAACGACAGGTAGAGCAGCAGATTAGAGCAGAAGTTCGTCAACAGATAAACGAGAAATGGGATGAGCTTCGCGAGGATGCGGCGCGTGGTGCGCAGTGGTATGCCCGTGAGAATCTTCCAGCAATCTATCGAGCAGATCGTGAAATTATCGCTCAGGCGGTCATGGACGATCTTATCGCGCGCGAATTCTTAGCGATCTCTCCCGAGCGCATTCGTGAAGTCATTGCAGATCTCGATCCGGATCCCGAGTTTCTTCGAATCAAGCAAATGAAAGAGTCAACCGTTCGTCTCAAAGTTAAAGACGAAACTGGGTCAGGAGTCATCATCTATTCCGGGCCTGATGCCGAGGGAAAGTACCTGAGTGTCGTATTAACATGTAACCATGTGGTCGATGCTGCTCTAACGGATGAGACGCTCCTCAACAAAGGAATAGAGACGACTATTTATCGGAATGGTGGAACAGAAACAGTATATGCCGATATTATCAGCGTACGAGAAAATAACGATCTTGCCCTACTAACGATTCGTGAAGAGCGGCCCATCCCAGATCCGACTCCGTGCTTTCTTCCTCATGACAAACTTGGATGTATTCGGGAGGGAACAAAGATAGCAACATACGGTGCCCAGCTTGGAGTTGAACCATTTCTGAGTGACGGAGCAATTACGATAATGAATCATCACAAGAATGGCCGAAGCTTCAATATGGTGAGCGCCCCCACGTACATGGGAAACTCAGGAGCAGGTATTTGGCATTTCATTCCAGTAGGAGAGGAAAAAGTACCGCTCGGCTTTTATGTTGGAACGTATTCAATGATTTATACAAACGGAATCAGATCTACACCCGTTCCTCACATGGGCCTTAGTGTGCCGCCCGAGAAGGTATATGACTTTTTGGCAGAATCAGGCCTCGTTCCTGATGCTGAGACACTTTCGCTCAAATCACTCGATCCGAGTTTGCTTCGTATCTCAAGGGCCGAAAATCCGCCTGCTGATAAGACACCGCCCACCCACGAGACTTCTGATGATATTGAAACCAGGTAAGAGGCGATTGAAATAAGTATTTTTATGAGACGCTGGTACGCAAATTTCCCATATTAGTCTATGAAAGGGGACTTCCCTAGTAGTGTATCTCCTCGTTACAATGACTGAGTAATTTCGGTGAGATAGCGCTAAAGGGTCTTCATCGTTTCTGTGTTAGGTGGGGTAATAACATATGCGTTTAAATCAAAAGCTGAGTAACTATGGCTTTGGAAGATGCATTACCAACCCCTCACACAGAACCTTGCCAGCTGATATACCCGATAAGACAGCGAGGGTAGTATCGCGTCCGTGGCGAAAGAATCTCGGTGGGGAGTGTGGAGCAGTTCTTGATCTGACCATCATCGCTTCTATCTTTATACTCGTATGCCTACCTGCGGCAATTTTTGTGAGCCAAACGATCACGACCGAGATCGAAAATGATGCGCGGTTAGCCGCTGCGATACGCTCCGAGCACACAAGCTACAATCTTCCTCTTCTGACTCTGGCAACCACTGGATTTATTCAGCCGCGCCCACAAGACAACATAGTTGCGACTATGCAGAACTTAGCCGCGCGACTCACACAATATTTAGACCCTCAACAACAATTGAATCTCTACTTTGTTCAGTCAATACCGCCCGTGAATGGTGCAGGAAATTGTGGAGAAATTCCTAATCCACAGACTCTCTTTTCTTGTGATACAAGTGCTCAAGTTCCGTGTATACAAGATGCGCCACTAACAAATACCCCCGCTGGATGTAACAACATATTTATTGCTCGGTTTGGTCAACTTGCAAGAGCAAACGACCAACTGTGTCGTCCAGAGTATGCGGTACTTGTGCATGATGTCGGGGCCGATCCGACGGGCAGTCGATGCCGAATTCTATTTCCTACGGCTCTGTGGACTGCACAGACTCTAGCCCAGACAGGAGTCGTGGGTCCATGAGTAGTCATCATGCAAATAGCAATCAAGTTTTGATAAAAGGGAGGTCAGAACCTCACAGGGCGCATTGCAATCGTAGTTTGAATACAGCAGCACTTTGTTTTTTCCGAAGAGAGCAAGGGAGTACGTTGGTTAGTCTAGCGATTGCTCTCCCACTTGTCCTGGTTGGGATATTTGGAATTATCTATTTTTCAATTTTTATAAATACAAAAACCACACTTGATGTTGCCGTGCCCAACGGAGTAGCGTTTGGAGCCCGGCGAGGTGACCAACAGCGATTGAATTATTATATACCAGGAACCCCTATTCGCCCTCTGCAACCATGTTCAGAAACTGGTAGTTTCGTGGAGTGGTCCTGCTATTTACAGGCGGGTAATTTTCAAGAGGGGGCGGTCAACTCTGATATCGCTCAAACGTATCAAAATTATCTTTCAACGCCGAATTTAGGAAATGTTCCTCCTCAGTATTGGATTTCTCTAGCGTATATTTATGCCTACTTACAAGAAAGCTTGGGATCTGCAGTTCGATTTCCATGCTCTAATCAGGATCATTGTGTGAGTTGTCGAGCCCTAAATCCACAGAATCAACCTCCACAGCTGCCTTTGGGGAACATAAACTATGCACAAGTTGGTGAGTCACTGGGCTTTCAGTGTACGTACTGTATGAAGCCGATGTTTCTTGCCCGCTTGGTTCACCTGGCTGCTGGACATCTTGGTATGAGAGGGGAAGACCAAGACGATTGTTTATTTCCAATTACGAGTACTCCATTTGTCAGGATTCAGGGCTTTTTGGGGATGCAGCAATTTGATCAGTAAAGAAATAGGGTGTTGAAGTTGAGTTACACGATACTTTTTACACATGCGAAAGAGAGAGATCGCAAAGAACAAGGAGCTGTTGTTCTTACTTTATTTATTATTTTTATTCCGTTGTTCTTTCTCGCCTTCATGAGGCTCTTTATTGATGTTCGTATGGTAAAATACCTGACACTTGTCTTAAACGAGCAAGTAGAGTCGATCTGTACTCATGCAGCGCAAGAGCTACCAGTACAAAGAGCAGCATTAATTCGATTTAATTCGAGTGTTACGGATCTTAATAACTCACCGATTCTTCGTGGCGCACAAATTACCTTTGCTCGTCTCACAACACCCACAGATACTCCGCTAGGCACCCTTGATCAGGTAAGTATACGAGACCAGGATAACCCAGCCAGAGGGAGTTGTACTATAGATGGTGATTGTGTTTTTCAAGGTGATGTTCGCGCGATCAAAGATATGCTGGTTGAAGGGACCAATGAACGAATTTATCGACCCTCAATCTTTGAGGAGCCTGGGATTAGCCTAGGTAGTTTAGACCGTCCGAGTCGGAGCCAGGGGAATACACTAGGATGTGAGTTAACAGCAGAAGTAAGCTCGTTTTTTAGCGGAGAGAGAACCGTCCGCGCAAAGACAGTAAAAAGGATAAGAGCCTTCGGAGTGAATACACCTACTCAAACGCAGTTCCTAGGGCAGGTAGGAGAACTCCCACCAACCCCCTCTACTTCGATATTCGTTTCCCCTCATATGACAACTGCAGCCAATGATCCAAGATACCAGTTTCAAAATCCAGCTCTTCAAGCGCGGTATGATCCGATAGGTCAGTCAAACTTTGATCAACCGTCCCCGATTGAAATTGGCTCCTATCCTCGATTTCCTCAACCAGGGACGGATTACGCAACTTTTGATCCGAATGTAAATCAAGGAGACTCTCAGCCGCCACATAGGTCACTTGCTGTACTAGGTCAGCCACCCCTGACCGCATTACAGCAGCAAGAAATGGAAGTTGCGTGCATGAATCCAGCTATATTAGTTCGAAATTCATTGGTGAGTACCTTATTAGGGATATTAAAGAGAAATGGAGAGACGGTTTACAATACGGATCCATTTGTTTTAGGAACTGCAGATAATCTGCCTATTGCAGCCCAAACTTCAAGGAGCCCGATCTCAGTCAGTAGCAGCATAACGCTGAATAATCTTGGTCATCATCATGAGAGGTATTTTTCAAGAAGAAGGGTGCGAACCCCGTTTGTAGCTGGTTTTACGATTCCTCAGTTTGGCTTTGTAGACCCAATTACTTCGATTCCATACCTTGACCGTTCGCTGATTGGAGCAGTGAATCTTGATGGGGAATGGAGGCCAGCTCCACTCATTAACTCTGACTCCTCTTGGGGGAATCCAGGGACTCCAGGTCTGCGGGGGGATATGGGTGCTTGGCCATTACGAAATGCACTGTGTAATTTTCCAGAGGGTGTCACTCTACCATGGGGTCATTTTCCTCTTGGTCCTCAGACTGGAGCCTGGATGAACTGCTTTCGCGGAATGTTTCTCAATCCAGATACGAATGCGTCATGTCCTCAGGAGCTTAATTCGCTTAAACCTTTTTATGGAATTCAACCAGCTACTCAGTTTCCTGGGCCAGATAGCCCAACAGCTGAAGATCTTAGCAGTCTATGTTCAGGAGAAAGCCTGTTTTTTACGATTGAGCGGGAGAAGAGACAACAGCTTTTTACTGATTATTATTTCTTAGAGAGTACACAGAAAAGATTTTTTTCTGTCCTCTCCTCTCAGATGAGAAGTTGTGATCATCTCTATCAGCAAGGAGGAATTCAGACATTTCAATCTCAACTCCTTGCCAATGGAGCGCTGCAGACAGCAGGGGGTGGGGCGGTAGATTTTGACAACTTCGGGCAAGGTGATTCGTTTGCCGAGAATTCATTCGGAATACAATATCGAAATCGAGTAACTCCATTTGATGATGTCTTAAATCAATCAAATATTTCTCCTCCCCCGAACACCGCGTTCAGAGCGACTCCAGCATGGAACGTCCCTTATGGTGTCAGTGCTGCTTCTAGCTGGGGGACCCCGCCGATGAATTTAGAGCTAGCAAACAAGACACCAAGTGAGGTGTTTTTAACGCTCGGCTCGGCTCAGCTTGCACCGTATGGACCTATGCCCCTTCCGCCCCAGATTCCTCAGCATCCGACTCTATTTGTCCCAGATGCAGATGGAAACAGCCCTTTTGGACTTGATGAATTCGGATCGGAAAACTGGGATAACTATCAGGAGTATCGCACCAATTTTTTAGACCCGCTATTTCAATGTCTTCGAGTGCTGGATTGCGGTGGGGTGGAGTTCTTTGATTTTCCGCCACAAACGCCCCAACCTGCACCCATTCAGGGGGCTCGCGGTATGGGAGAGTGGTGGATCAATGCTTGTCGAGTTGCACCCCAACCAAATCCAGCGA
>RFPC01000112.1 GCA_009926305.1 bacterium | reverse complement strand
TTCTATCGGAGCGGCAAAAAAGTCTTTGGCTGCTGCATACAAATGCTTGGAGACCTCGACAAGCTCAGGTGCAGGCACTGCAACAAGTCCGTCGAGTTTTAAAGCTTCGCTAAACTCGGTTGCTATGCGTGCTTGCTCCTCTTCTGCTAACTGAGTGAATCCCTCCAATGAGAGAACTTTGGGGCGAAACATAGTGGAAGAGAGAGAGAGGCTCTCATCTGACGATGGCTCAAGAGAGTTACGGGCAGGAACATTTTCATATGAGCTCATCTATTATTTCCTCTATTCAAAAAACGCGTACAGGCATTCCGTCAGTAACTATCCCCCTACCATTCTTCAGAAACCCCATGCCCTAGTCAAACAATCTAAAAATAGGAGATTATGATTCGTACTATAACGTACCAATTCGGCGTATGTTCGTGGCGCTTTCAGCATACAATAAGCCAGATACCGAGAATGAATTTACCTGTGAGTAAATCAATACTCATATTCTGGGCCTCATATTACTTCTATGCCTCTAGCGACTTATCACTTTTGTATGAGGTTTATAATTTCCAGCCTCACGCTGAAACTAGCGGCGTTCCGCTCGAGTCTTTTGGCCTTCGTTTCTCGAGTACACGTTAATATACGTCTCAATTCCTGAAATTCACCGGTGGCCCCGTGTCCTGTCGTCTCTCTTCCCGGCGAGTACTGGGTGCTATTATTTCACGGTCCGCATCTGCCGAAGATACCATAGGCATTGATCTGATTCATATTTGACTAGGACTTTAGGGCAATTAAAATGATCATTGCCTGTGATATATCAATGAAATTGTTGCCAAGGAACTTCTGATGTTCCATGGTTTCGTCACCCTTTTGAACAGGTAAATTCCTTTTTATCTGTATTCAAAGCTCAAATTGAACAGGAAGAGATCGCAAGCCATGAAACGTTGGATTATCCATCCAATTTGGAGCCCGCCCGGGATTTGCTGGCCGAATTGTCGGAAATCTATCCAGGATTCTAAGCATCATCTCTCGTAATTCAAGAGAAACAAGTGGCATCCCTGAACAAGCGTGGGTTCCAGCGCCAAATCCGAGATGCTTGTTATCTGTCCCACTTCTAAGAAGAGCTTCACGGTTCATAGTGCTCGGGTAAAGGCAGGGCAGAAGTACTGTTCGAGGGAGTGTTTTCAAAAGAAGATAAGCGCTTAACTTTCAGATAGTTATGGTGGATTGGAGTACAAGCTATTAGCTTATTCCACTTCCAAAGTCCTATTAATTATCAGGACATTCCACTATACTCCTACCCCTGCAATGTAGCCTGCAAGTCTTGTTTTGAAGCAGTAAAGTAGTTTATGGCACGTCTTATTTTTCGCCTGATCCGTGAATCCTCTGGAGAGTACTGCCTTCACTCGACTCACTTCTCAGGTTCGCACGAGAAAAAGCCCCTTCGATGTGAGCGAGGGCTTAGTCCGTCCACCCTTAAAGGTGTGGGCGAGTTCAGGTGGACCGCCGCTGTTAAGGCTCTTACTCTACTTTTATTAAGATTTAGGCTTTCTGATAAGTATGAGTTCGGCTTAGAGGGTGGGAAGGGCTCTGCCGCCCAGAGTTTGGATTATGCAATTAGCAAGCAGACCTCATGGCTTATGGACATGTTTGGCACAGATAGCTCAGGGAAAGCCTATGTCAAGTATCTCATAAAGCGGGTTAACCCGGAGAGACGAAGGCCCGGACCGGTTCGTTTAGGTGTAAACAGGAACATATTGCTGCCAAGCGATTTTCAAGTTGAAGTAGATGGCCGGGATGTGATTAGCCTCGAGGAACTGAAAGAGATTGAGCGATCTTTGAGTGACATGCTTGGAGAACGATTGCCATCTGAGGCTCAGAATTCAGGAGTGCAATTCAATAGATCTGAGAAAGTATCAATTACCGCTCATTCATTCGTTCCTTTCTTTGTTGGAGGCATCCCTTCGAATGCCAAGCCTGATCCGCACTTCAAAGTCCTGGCTTGTCGTGAAGGTCAGGTGGATCTTTATTTCTTCCCATCTGGATTCGCCGTTGCCTACCTAAAAGAGCAATTTGCATGCGAAGACGTAGTTAGTTTTTTACACATGAGGCGAAAGCATCACTTATCCATTCTCGACGAGAATTCACCCCTTACTCAGCTCCTGAAAGGATTCCAGGTCAGGGACGTAACTAGCTGTTTTCACATACCGGATCGCCTATCCTACGTAATGTCCTGCCATCAACTTGATAACCACGACGGGTCGCTCACGCCCACTCAGCTTGCTTTGCTCGCTGAACCATCTATCCTAGGTATTACGGACGATCCTTTTTCGCCCCCCGAGGAAATGCCCATCTCAGATTTAGAACAGGTAGTGAGGAACTACAGTTCGAAGTGGGAGCGGGATGTTAAGGTAGTGCGATTTGAGCACTCGAATTACTTCATTTCATGGGCAAACGTAGTCTTAGAGTCTCTTGCTAAGAATACTCAGGATCTTTTTCCGCTAATTTTTCTCCAAATTAGGCTTCAGTATTTATGGTACCGACTTCATTTTTTCACTGAGGCATTAGAGGAACTGACAGAGCGTCATGAGGGCTTTCTTTCTCAGAAAACCTTAATTGAGGCGCAAGGCAAGGAGCTCATGAGAGAATATCGAAGTTTCAAGAGAATTAGGCCAACCGCGGGGACGAACTTCATACGGCTCAAATCCCTGCTAATTGAGACAAGTCAAGTCGATAATCTTTACGAGATGTTTCTAAATACCCTGAACGGCATCGCGCCAGGCCAGATTCCTGCTCTATCTGATACAGTTGTGGAGGGGGCATGGGAAACGCATTAGTAGTGGTTGATCTCCAAGAAGGCTTCGTCAACGAGAAGACGGAGCAAACGGCTCATGATATTAAAGACCTCGTTGAAGGTGCTGTATTTGATCCTGTCGTATTTACGAGATTTAGGAATTCAGAGTTCTCCCCTCACAGGCAATTCTTAGGATGGGACCGTCTTCTTCGTGAGGATGAATATCGTTTGTGGAGAGAGATTGAACCATTAGCTAAGGATGTCTTTGATAAGGCCTCTTACACATCTTTGACCCCCGAGTTTCGACATCGACTCTTCACCCAAAATATTGATACCGTTTTTGTAGCTGGACTTGATACTGATTGTTGCGTTCTAAAAACTGCTTCAGATCTTTTTGAAAGTGGCGTAAGGGCAGTAGTACTTGCCGACTTTTGTGCCTCAAATGGAGGAGAGAAGAGTCATAAGGCGGGCTTACTTGCCCTTCGGAGACTGATCGGCCGAAATAACATCATTGAAGGAATATCTGACCTTTCAGAGCTTAAGGATTATGTAGCTAGAAATTTTGGTCAAAATACGCCAATCATTATCCCTGAGGTAACTCCACTAGACCCAGACTCTTTGACGCTAACCGATGCTTACGATAGAGCATGGTCTCTGATGAGCCAAGCTGTCAGTTCTAGTTTGAAGCCCACTTTACTTCCGACTATAGCAACTTCCCGGGGTGACAATCCATCGATCCGGGTGGTGGTATTGCGAGAGGCTACTCAGCAGGAGGGTACTCTTAGCTTCTTCACAGATGTAAGGACGGAGAAGGTTAAAGAGATTAAGAGAAATAATTTTGTTGCTCTTTGTCTCTACGACCAAAATTCTAATTCGCAGATCATCGCTAGAGGTGAGGCTTTCCTTCATCATGACGATGAACTTGCTAAGAAGGCCTTTTCGAAAGTCCCTTCCTCATCGCTGGGAGCCTATATGAGTGATTTGCCTTCTGGTACTCCTCGAGAGACAGCTCACTCTGGATTGCCAGACCGTATCGTACAATTTGGAGGGGAAGCTTCGGACCGCAATGAGGCTTATAGGAATTTCTGTCTTGTGCAGGTTCGACTTTCCGATCTTGAGTTTGCCACCCTTTCACCTGATAGGGGCTGGATGCGAGCTAGGTTCGAGATAAACCAAGGTACGGAACGTGGAGTTTGGGTTACTCCTTAGGTTCAATCAGTCGCTGTCTCCTTGAAGTGGCGCTTAACCTCAGCTGTATTTAGCCAGTACAACAAATAGCAAGCTAAAATTGCCTCAAGAACTACTACAACGTGCTCAAAGGGTTTGCTCAGAAAGGGAAGAGCAAGCAAGTTCAGTAGAGCTAAGAGAGAAGTGAGCATTACGAGAATTCTTGCCCAATTGTGTTCCTCCAATAATCAGGTACCACCCAATAACCACGTACCCCAATAACCACGTACCACCATCTTCTTTTACTCTACTATCTCACTATGTCGTTGGCGACCTTGAAGAGCTCTTGTTGCATTTACGTTATTGAAGAGGCGCTCAGAAGCTCGCTAACCCCCTGACTTTTGGTAGTGGTGGGAGAGGTGTATCTACTGCTCTCCTCTCCATACATAGAATTAATCAGTTAGCGAGTTCTCCAACAACACTCAGATAAGGCACGTGCAACAAACGCTCCTTAAGTTACTGAGGAAGGAGTCAGATAATAAAGATTAAAAAAGATGGTGGTACCTGATTATTGGGGGCTATTATAATTGCTGAATCACTATGGAGAAGCTAATGGAAAAGGATAAAGGGAAATTTGCTATTGAGCAGGCTTTTAGAGGCACACCCGATGCAACTGATCTTGTATCAGTAAGACGTCAATTTGCAGAAGAAATTGGCTGGACGAGGCTCCTTAAGAACCAACGAGTCCTGGAAGCATTTGCCAATGTTCCAAGAGAAAACTTTCTCCCAAAGGGTCCATGGCTCGTCTACAACCCTTCAGTCGGTTACATAGAGACTCCTTCGGATGATCCGCGTCATGTCTACCACAATACACGAATTGCACTCGACCCAGAACGAATTCTCAATAACGGAGAGCCTGGACTTACCGCTTCAGTCATGGATTACGCCGAGCCAAAAGAAGGGGAAAAGGTGGTACACATCGGTTGCGGAGCCGGATACTTTACAGCGGTCTGGGCCCAGATTATAGGAGAAAAAGGTCAAGTAACTGCGATTGAAATTGACGAAGAACTTGCTGAAAGAGCGAAGCAGAACCTTAAAGAACTCCCAAATGTTAATGTAATCTCTGGAAATGGCGCTTTTGAAAAGTTTGAAGGTGCAGATATTATCGTCATGAGCGCTGGAACAAACCGACTTCAACGTAATTGGGTGGAGAGTTTAAATGACGGCGGGCGACTGCTAGTTCCATTTACTCTCTCAGACAGGTGGGGCCAACTCCTCAGGGTTACCCGAGACGGAGACCGCTTTACGTCCGAATTCATGAAGGGCGAAGGGGTTACTTACTACGAGCTCCAAGGGGCTCGTGACGACTATCTCGAAAAACAGATCAAAGTGTCACTTGAGAAGTATGGATGGGACTTTAAAGGACGAATCTACCTCACGTCTGAGCCTAAGGCAGATTCAGTGTGGCTTAACATTCCAAGCGAGGAGCTTTCGATTTGTGTCGAATAGTATGCAATAAAAAACAGAAGCTGCCCCCAGTAATCAAGTACCCAGTAATCAGGTACCACCATCTTTTTTTCTCATACTCACGAACTATCGGAGGACTTCCCTCCGATTAACACCATGTCATGGGAAATCCACTACGAACCAAAGACCCGTCTCTTTACCGCCTCATTACCACCCGCACGGTACGAGCTGAGATGTGGCTCATGCCTACTGCTAAGAATACAAAGCTCATAGG
>RFPC01000111.1 GCA_009926305.1 bacterium | reverse complement strand
GTTATCTCTATTATTCCTGCTTAAATCCGTAAACACGGGAGAGGTGTATCTAGGGCTCTCCTACTACTACCTAAAGTCAGGAGGTTAGCGAGATTCCAAGCGACTCTCAGATAAGGCACGTGCAACAAACGCTTCTTAAGTCACTGAGGAAGGAGTACAGAAATAAAGATTAAAAAAGATGGTGGTACGTGGTTACTGGGGTACGTGGTTACTGGGGCACTGCCTTCTGGCTGAAAGTCTCGTATGTGAATGAAAACGCGAGTAGAAAGAAGTTCGTGCGAAGGTGTATAGCTTTACGCAGGCTGGTATAAGAAAATCAGATCTTGATCCATTCCCTTCGGATCAAGTGACTCCTCCCAAACCACCAAATCGCTGATTGCTATAATGGCATGCTCCTGTCCAGGTCGTAATTTTATGGCAAAGCCCTGTTGAATGATCGCCGTCCGCAATTCCGTTTCGTCTTCAGGTCTATAGATTAAGACACCCAAACCTTCCTTCCAGGTAAGTTCCTCTATCTTCTCCTCGTGCTTCTCATACGCTAAATATTTACCGCCCTTTACGACTAAATTTTTCTCGACGATAGTATTATTGTTCTCCAAACTCTCAACGAAGACCCCTCCCCATGGGGTTTGTATGATCATTGGATCATTCGCTCGCGAGTTAATGTCACCCAAAAGTTTTTGAAATAAGGGGGCTTCTGATAAGGCATGCTCAATTGAGGCGACCGAATCACAAAAGCTTCTATACTCCTGCTGAGAGCTAAAGGGCGCGATCCGAGAGGGGACATCATGCAAGGATCGAATCGGACGGGAACGCTCAAACATGCCTCTTACTCCTGAGAACAACTATCATCGGTATTTAGGCAAACCGTAATTGACTAAAATCATTAATCAAATATACGTTTCCTGAAATTTCAGGGTGCATGCCAGGTAGTTCTAAAACCTGATCGGTAAAAGTCATTTGAACCCGCTCGCGCTCTTCTTCACTCATCCCAGATAGCGGCAATCGAATGTATACATCTGGTATTCCGGCTAAGAATGCGGCGGCAACATCACCAATACTATCACCCAACATTATAGCCGTCTCGGGATCAATAGAATTCTGCTCACATGCATCAAGCACGTCGGCACCACTAAATCCATGCTCAAGTTTCTTCGCAGCATTTCCTACAATTGGTGGACGAGGGATACTCTCCTCCTGTCCGTCGTACAGGAAACTCCACAGACGCTCAACGATTGTTGCGCTCGACGCACTGCAGATCACGAAAGGGACTCCTCTTTCTCTTGCAGCCCCATGTAATTTGGCAACACCCTCATCAAGGGACACCTCAGTATCTTTCGCCAGTTGGTAGGTTGTAGTCTTTGAATTCAGGAGCAACTTTAGATGTTCCTCTATTCTTAGAGCTAGTTCCTCAGAGTTAGCATCCCCTTCCGCCCCCAAGGCTTCCACATGAGTCCGCGCAATCTCCTTGATGACAGCATCTTCTCGTTGACCAGAGGCTTTTGCATACCGATGCCATTCTTCTGGGGAAAAAAGAGATCCACTGGTTGTACCGCCCACAGCCTGACTCAAAGCCCATGCGAAACGACCTTGGTGGCTATCGTGAAAAAATCCGGTTCCTCGCGCTATGGTCTCGTCAAAATCAGAGACAATCCCCTTAGGATTAATGTCGACGGTGCTGTTGAGTCTGTGCAAGCTGATGTTGCTTTGCCGCAGAATCGATGAGTCGCTTAAGCTTATATCGGTAGGAGGCTTCCTAGGAAGAGATGCGCTTGATAAATCAAAAGCTTTAGCATCCTGGTCTCTATTAGGCATATTGAATAGACCTTAGTACAAAAAACTTCACCCAAAAGCTCTACATTGGGTTACTTATCATTGCCCCGATGAGCGTCACCCGCGGTAGGCACCTAGCCACGGAAGACGCAGTCTCACTTCAAATAAAACAGAGTATCGGCTTAACCCACGACTCAGGGCAGCACATCGAATGGAGTTTTACGCCGACTGCGCCGGCTCTTACCCCCTCTCTGTCGGGGAGACGCTATCAACACCCCAAAACCTCGTCAACTTTAGTAAAACAGCGAGCTATAAACAAAAATAGATTCGCAATAAAGCCTATTTATATCAATAGCTTACATTACCTATCGGCACTTTAGTTCCCGATAAGCCAGAAGGCAAAAATCAAGATTGTGCCTCGTTCGTCCGCAAATAAACCGATATTTGTAAAAAAGATAATTCAATTGAAGGCGCCTCCATATGTCGAAGATATTCTACTCCACTGTGTACGCTCATGCCTAAATACGCTACATACTGTCCGTTAGCTGAATTTTTCGGAGACTCATTATGCCATCTCAAAAGCTAAACACCGTACTGGCAATAGGAGAATTATTGTGGGACGTGCTTCCAAGTGGGAAGATGTTAGGTGGCGCACCAGCCAACTACTGTTTTCGTTTACGTCAACTTGGAGTGCCCGCGCTCATGGTGAGCCGAGTCGGCGTCGATAGCTTGGGAGACGAGCTCATTAGCAATCTCACGAACTTGGATTTCGATCTCTCCCTTCTACAGCATGACGCCAATACACCGACGGGAACGGTAGATGTGACTCTCACCTCAGATGGCAATCCGAGCTTCACCATCAATCCGAATGTAGCTTACGACAATTTGGAATGGAATGATTCTCTTGAGGCTGCAGCAAAAGAAGCCACCTTTGTGTGCTTTGGAACTCTGGCTCAACGAGGTGAACAAAGCCGTTCGACTATCTACAAAATTCTCGATAGCGCTTCAAACGCAACTAAGTTCCTAGATATTAATCTGCGAAAAAACTGTTACAACAAAGAGACTCTCCGACGCTCTTTAGAATTAACCAATATTCTAAAATTGAATCAAAGTGAAGTTGGCCTGGTGAAAGGCCTCCTCGATATTGAAACAAGTGATTCGATAACCTTCTCTGAAATCCTAATCAATCAGTTCGACATCAATACTATCCTCATCACTCTCGGAGAAAAGGGTGTTCTTGCAATAGACAAGTCTCTGGGGTCTATCACAGTCCCAGGCATCCCAGTCACGGTAGTTGATACAATAGGCTCCGGTGATTCATTTTCAGCAGGGTTTACATTTAAGTACTTATCAGGAGCATCTCTTCAAGAGTGCTGTCAGTTCGGTAATATCACGGGAGCAATGCATGCAACTTACTCAGGCGGAATGCCCATCATAACCAGAAAGTCTGTAAAAGATTTTATCCACGACAGACACCTCTCAGAAGTCCTATTTTAATTTTTTGATAGGTAAGAGGTGAAGCGGTCGAAAGATATATTCCCTCTCACCAATTTAGTGATGCTGACTCACGGCTCCTAAAAACGTGGTAACAAGCAGGGACAGTGCCCGGCCGACATAACGCTCTCCAGAATGTGAGTCCCAACACGGCGCTCCTTCAGCAAGGTGCAGATACGCAACTGGGAGCCGACTCGCCATTCTATGAACGTAGCGTGCCGCCTCCTCTAAACTCATACCCCAGTAATCAGGTAGCAGCTTCTTTTTTTTGGGGCGTATGAGATAGTTTACTCCCTAAGGAAATTACGAAACCGCTGCAAGTCCTCCGTAAAATTTACTTCAACCAGCTCTCCAACATCCGCTGTTCCGACCAGACACCCTCTTGCCTGCAGCTCTCTCCACACCCAGGACACGCGATACTCACCTTGAGAATTCAGTGCATCCGAGTAGCGCCCCCTTTTAATCTCATCGCGGAACACCTCAACGTATAGCGGAAGCGCTTCAGCTGATAGATTATAAATTCCAGCTACATTCCCCTTGCTAACTCCATTAGCTGACTCCTCTTGAGGTACGATTCCTCTCTTATGGGTAACGTTTATTCGAGTATACGATTTATTTTTAGGGGGTGTACTGTTTGTTACACCTATCGTGACATGATTCTGGCTATTCACTATCGACTTGTAAGACGACGCAACGCTATCAGCAACAGAGATAACTGCATGATCTAGTCCGAGAGTTATTGCATGCTCGATACCGAGAAGGAACGAGAAGCCAACACCTCGCCTCGCCCCGCGCACGATTGATATTTCCGGTTTCCGCTCAAAAGAGAAGCGCTCAGTGAATGCAACCAGCTGATCCACAACTGACGAATCACTTGCCCCAACGATTATCACATGTTCAAGAGGCTGCGCCATTTCCAAACGCCTGTAGAGGTGATGCAAAATAGGAAGTTCCTGCACTGGATCGCGCATCAGTGGTTTCGGAATATCTCTACCAACCGCTCCTAGACGTGTACCCCGACCAGCAGCAGCTAAAATAAGTGGCATACTGTCCTCCATGTACGTAGCGCGATAGCGTATCGTTCCTGCGCTTTTGTATAGAATTGTAGTAGTTCGGATTGCCCACCTTCGCTTATAAGAAAGGATTTCAGAGAGCTGACGAGCGAGCTAGTCCCCTCGACTTGTAAAACATCATAGACGACGGCTGTAATCTCTCGACTTCTCGGGGTATTCATAAGATCCGCCGCCCCGGCCACTGCATGTAGGCAATGAGTAACCGCCAGTGCCCATAGGGTAAAGTGCTGGATAGTTCCGTTTGGAGTATAGTAGTAGTTTTTTAGCTTCTCCTCCTGCTTCGGACTCAGCGGCGCTGCCTCTGGATAACCAATAAGCAGCTCCTTCTGCTCAAGAGGGGCACATTCACCTGTTGTCGCAACTGAGTGCGCAACTCGGGGCGGATAGATGTCAACTAAGTAAGCACAGTCACCAACAACGACAAAATTATCAAATCCGGTATCATAACCTATCGGTCTATCGCCGTACTGTGTGCGTATAATCTTAACTACTTCTTTCATAATCGCTCTTACTGTACTTACCTGTTCGGAGAGGTGCGCTGTGGGCAGCTTAATAAGAGCATTGGGAGCTGAAATTTTCTGAGCGTGTATCTCGACTGTGGGAGCTCCGGATGAGTGTCTGCCAAGGCATACGTAGGTCTGAGGTAGCGTTACATCAGCCTCAATCAGTTGATCGTGATAATACTCAGTCAACGCTACCCGTTTTTTTGCCTCTTCAAGTGCTACTTCAGAACATGTGGAGTCCCCAACGATATTACTCTTCACCAACTGCTGACCATCGAGCATTATTTCTGCATAGCTTCCGAGTTTTATGCAGTCACTACCCCGTGAACCGGGATCTGAGCTGGATAGCTCACTCTTTCTACTTTCTGCTAGCGGGATTGGCTCTTCCATCACCCAAGTGTAGGTAAGACGATACTTCTCCTCAAATAAGTAGCTCATCGTACGAAGTAAGTATGTCAATCTTGTAGAATCTCACACAGTTGAGTAATGTAAGGCAGTGGCAGATCACATTTCAGTAAGGCGACACATTGAAACTTTCTCCCCTTGAACAGAAATTGTTGGGAGCGATCAGCTTACAGGGCGACGCTTCGCTATCAGAGCTCGCCAAGCAAATCAATACTAAAACTCATAAGTGTCGCTACGCTTTTAATGCTCTCTTTGAGAAGGGCATTCTGACAAGAAGAGTTATCATCAACTCTTTTCTTTTGGGATACTCCATCCATGCGTTTTGGTTCTCGCTTAACACTGAACACAGAAAAAATCCTACAGCACTACACACTCTCTTAAAGGAATCAAAACAGGTCGGTTACTTCGGGGAATATATGGGAGATCATCCCTATCGGTTAGATCTCTACACGAGGAATATTCAGGAGCTTCGCGAGTTTTTTATCGATCTCTCTGAGCGCCTCGGAAACCTCTTCGGAGGAAAAGAGCTCTCAGATATTTATTCTATCACCGATTTTCCACTCAAGTATCTCCACTCAAATGGAAGTGAAATACATTGCTCCAGAGTAGAGTATAATGCGACAGTTGTTGAGATCGACGACTTGGACCATAGGATTTTAAGC
>RFPC01000110.1 GCA_009926305.1 bacterium | reverse complement strand
CCTGCTACAAGCAAGGTAGAGAAATATGCAAACCAGCGCTTTGTTACCGTCTTTCGTGATAGCTCCATAGCCTCCCAAGGACCCATCCCCTTGTCCAACACTAGCGGCACCGCAAATATGTACACTATCGAAAGATAAATCCCCGGAATAATCAAAAACAAAGTTCCCACCGTTATGATAATGACCACGAGAAAGGTGACCACGAGGAGTGATGCGAAACGTTTAAAACCCTCAAAAACCATTGTAGACCGAATCGCTTCACCACGTGCACGCCTTACCCCCATAAGGACTATACCAGCCCACATTGGGACGGTGAGTGCCTGCTGCATAACCAAATCGACAATACTCCACACCAAACTCCACACCCACGGCGTCTCCCCACTCGAAAGATTCTGAGTCAACATACTCGAGGCAAAGGCCCAGACAAAAGTTACGGCAACGACGAAGATAAAGCCGCCCCAGTAGGAACCCTTAGAACCACTTACCATCTTCCAAGCATTTGAAAGTGCGTCCCTTACGGTAAACGATTGGTTCTGCTGCAGTCCTTGCGTCTTTAGTTCATTAGTCATATCGCTCATAACAGCTCCCTTCACTGATTCACGAAAAGCAGGTCTTCTCTATGGGTCATACGTCCATCCAGGACGTAGGATCGGATGAGAAGTGAATAAGCTTAAGCACTGTCTGCTAAAAATAAACCCTTAATATCATTGGTCTATCCAGAATCCTTCTCTTTTGGCAAATGACCATCCGAAGATTAATTTGGATTGAAGTGACGCTCGCAGTGCCTTCACCCCGTCAGGAGGCGAATGAAAAGAATCTGCTACTGGTAGCTAGGGGGTAGCTGGGTGCAATTATTATCAACGCCCCTGAGCCTCATGCCAACTTAAAGCGGTAGCAAGGGTATTGGTTACAAACTCATCTTTATGTTTGTGATACTGAAGGAGCGAGTCATTCCCACCTGCGATTGCCTCATTCTTTATGGCAGAATAGGCCTCAACAATATCGGGATGCGCCCGCAGGTAGTCTCGGAAGGCTGTCTTGGCAACCCACTCATCTCCTGCATAGGGAACAATTGAAATGTTGAAGGATTGCTCGCCTCGCTTGCGGGCGAAGAGGCGCTCCTGGCCCTCATGAAGTTGTCCGAAGTATTCAAAACCAAGCAGCTCAAGACCTTTGATTTGCTCATCAGAGATTGAAAACTCTTTAAGCCCTACCAGTATGTCCACAATTGGCTTGGAGAGAAGATTTTCAACTGCTGAGCTTCCCATATGCTCAATGCCAAGCGCATCATTTCCAAATACTTCTTGGAGGGCAGCACTCTCGGTCTCAAACCAATCCTGCCACTCACTGCTGTGAGGAACAATAATGACTTCCTCCTGAAGGCGACTCAAATCAAAAGCTTTCACGCCCACCTCCTCCTCGTCTTGTGATTTATTATTATTACTATTTTCTAACTTCATACTCACAAAAAAAGAAGCTGGCACCTGATTAGTAGGAAAATAAGTTTGTAGGTCCTTATCAAGGCGCTACTACTACTGATAGAACCTCTGAACAAAGCTCTGCATAATCAAATGAAGCTCATTTAAACCGTCGATATCGGCTGCTTCTTCATCGATGTGTCCGTTCGTGCTCTTTGGCAGCATCAGCAGGATGCTACTGCCTTGCTCAGAGAACCAGCGCGCATCACTTCCAGTGTTGTTGTGCACTCCGGTTGGCTCATATCCCTGCTCGCGCAATATGCTCTGTAGAATTCCGTAACTTCTATCTGACTCAGTAACGTGCACTGGATCTCCGCTGGTCAAGCGAGTGAGGGTTGAATGCCGAAGGCATGCTGCGATCATACTCTCAATCTCACTGAGCGAATAAGTTGGCGGGAAGCGCAGATCGATAAGTGCATACGCGTTCTCCGGCACAGAATTGGCAGCTTTACCACCTTCAATTCGACCGAGGTTAAGCGACACCTTATTTTGCTCAGATTCCGATGCGAGTTCAAAACATGAATAGATTCTGTTCCAGTCTTCAAGCAGTAGCGCTACAGCAGAGCTTCCTTGCCAGGGGCGAGATCCGTGCGCAGATTTTCCCTGTGCTTCAAGGCGGAACTGAAACATCCCTTTTTGTGAAAGACTGGGCTGTAGTACTGCTCCACCATCTGGGTTAAATACTGTACCAGCGCGGAGTCCTTTCTCTCTGGTTAGGAACCCAATGCCATTGTCACCGCCGACTTCTTCATCAGTCGTCAGGACAAGAGCGCAACTCTGCATGTTTTCCAGATGCTCCACGTCAAGAAAGAGTCGGATCATGGCAGCACATGCGCCCTTCATGTCTGCGGCGCCGCGGCCGTATATCCAATTCTCTTTTACCTTTGGCTGAAAGAGTTCATCTTTACCGGGCACGACATCGAGATGTCCGAAGAAGAGCAGGTCAAAATCGAGCTCTTGCTTCCGAGATATTATCAGAGAGTACACCTCATTCTGCTCAAATCTTTGAATTGTGTAACTCGTGTCATCGAACAATTTCTCGACAAAATCAATTGCTTTTTTGCACTGTTGAAAGTCAGAGGAAACACTGGGAATAGATATAAGTTGCTCTGTGAGAGCTTGAATTGTGAGCGACATAGCTTTCAATATTTCTTACTCATTATTAGTTGATAGTCTGGAGTTCATTATAAAGTTCATAAACTTTATCAGCCACTTCTGCAGGGAAACAGGGTACCAAGCAACCATAGCCACCAGTGATATTTGCTTTTGCAAGTGAACTGGCGCGAATGACAATGTAACTCATTTCATCAAAAAATGCTTGAGGATTCAGGTCAAGGTTGTACTCCTTCACCTTCGACACCTGCAGGCCGTTACCTCCATTTGTTGAAGCTACAATGACCGGTCCTTTCTGAGAATCCGCTCGCTCCTGAATTATCGCTTGCTCACTGGAGAGTGCATATTGAATTAGACCCTTCCAGTAGATATCCTGTAGTGCAACATCTGCCTCTCTCATGTTTAACTCTTGCAGCGTTTCCTGCAGGCCCTTTATTGCTTGTTGGTACGCCGCAGCACTCTTAAGAGTCTGTTTTTGCTTATAGTGGCTCTCAAGCCTATCGGCTATTTCTGGTTTTGCTGCCAGAGCGATTCCCAGAATTCGATTCTCTTCGTTTTCTGAGACATCTGAGAGAGCTTCAATAGGCACTTCACTGACATCAAGATGAGAGCCTACAAATACTCCTGTGCCAGAGTGTCCGGTGAGAGTTCCAAGTTTGACAACATACTTTGCTCTGTTTGCGACTATCTCGCTCACTTCATCATCGCTCAGTGTGCCCTGACGATTATTATCTGATTCAAATAGGCCAGCATCGAACCCGCGCAGGGCTCGAGTCCTTGATACCACTTGCTGGACACGGGTAAGTTTCTCTTTGGCTAGGCTGTATGCTTCGCGCTTGCTACTTGCTACCTGATTTTGCAGCAGGCTTTCCTTTAGTGCTCCGCATATTCCGAATCGTTCGATTAAGCGTTCGTCAGTGAGAATGGCGTCAAGTTTCTTATCGGTCATCAAGCTGTTTAGGGGATTCATAAAGAGTTCTGATGGTACAGTCAGCCCCCGTGGATTGTGAACTTCATGCTCTTTTCCGATAAACTTGTAATATATCTCTGGTCTTTTCTCTTTAAGCGTTTGCCAGACTTCAGTGTTTTCCATGGGTTCGCCGTGCAGTCTTCGGATGAAGTGAATAGAGGTGCGCTCGTTACCTGTGCCGGATTCGACTATGGGAACAACAAAAGACTTGCCGAAGTTATCTGTATGTTCTTCAAAGTCAATGATATCGAAAGGATCGAAAGCGAGACTACGGGAGAAGCGATCAGATCTGGCATAGTATTGCTCAGATTGATTCGCTTCAGCATTTGAGAGTGAACTGAGCGGAGCGCGAGTGATAGGATCTCTGAAAGCAAATACCCCACAGTTACCAGCTTCGGGAAGGCGAGGGCAGTTTTTTCTGAAGTGACGGTAAGCGGCGTGGGCAACTTTGGCACACTGGTTCACGGGAGTTTCTAAACTCTCAAAGCACTGCTGAATACGCTTGTCCGAGATACCACGGTTCTTAAAGTAGAGCTCACAGATATCGCGAGCAACTTCCACCACCTTAGTCATAATGACATCGCCCTGTGGCTCACCGCCATTCAGTTCGATTTGTCGCACATAATCTCCTCCTAGATCCGTAAAGGTATCATAGCGAAGGCGCAAATGCTGAGGTAGTCGCGACAGATTTGCTCTGTGTATTTCCTTAGAAATGTCTGCGAGCCCCTCGAGCAGATACTCTTGCAAATCTTGGTTGGAACGGGCGGCTTCAACTACAGCGCCTTTTACATGGGTTAGGTCTGAAATAGTTTGGCGTAATTGATCTTCTTTCTCTTGTGACACATATATGGGGACCAGGGATATATCTATAGTTGAAGTCGTATTTACTTCAAGATCAGTAAGCAGCAGCCCTTCTTGCTGTCTCTGGTTTACGATCTTCTCGAGCGCCTCGCTCTGGCTGGGATCTTGAACGATGCTCTGAACAAGGTCGATCAGAGCCGTTTGTCTTTCGATGTAGTGCGCCCGAGCAGGCGAGAGCTTCGGTCGGTTTATGTGTTGCTCGGAGAGCTTGATGCTCTCTGAGTTATTCGGTTCTTGCCGAGACCCTCCATGGTTTGGAGAGTTTTGTTCAAAAGCTTCTTGCTGCATGGAGTCACTCAATTGTTTAGCCTTCCACGCTGAACGAGAGAGGGAGCTAAATCAATTTTGCGTATTTCATTTTGAAGTAAGTTGTGACGATTCGAACAGCTCCGAACAGATGTTTGCGAGCTGGGTATGGATGAATGTGGGGTGCACGTTACAAGGCACTCTACATTCAAAATACTTCAAGATATTCGTGCGCCTCAGTAATCAGGTACCAGTAATCAGGTACCACCATCTTTTTTAATCTTGATGATATGTGGTACATTTTTATGCTCAACCGATTACCTATGCTCGAACAGGATTGTTCTGGAAAGTAACTCGAGCCTACGACCTGACTCCCGATGGAGAAGGCAAGATTATGCAAATGGAGTCATTTATACGGAGTCAAGACCAGGCCCATGTCTCAAAGCAGCGGCCATGGGAGATGCCTCCAATGCCAATTCGAAGAGTTGATGAGGCACTCATAAAATATCCGACTACTACTAAATTCCGGCTTGGCATAATTCCACGGTTATAAAAAATGAAAGTTATTTTCTCCGATCTTGATGGCACCCTCTTAAATTCACGGGAAAGTGCTGTGCTTACCACCCAAGATACGTTTAAGCACTTTGATTTTCCGATACCAACTAGAGAGCAAATCGTTGACAAGATGGGCATTCCCATAGAAAAAACTTTTCCCGAGTTTGCTTGCGGCGCACTACATAAAGAGGATCTTCCGGACGTTCTTGCCTATTTTCGAAAACAATATGTATACAATTCGATGTTACATTCGGTTCTCTTTGATGGAGTTCAAGAGTTTCTTGACGCGTGCACGTCCCTCAAGTTTCCCGTTGTAGTCGTGACAAGCAAGAAAACGGAGTCTGCAGAGAGAGATCTTGCTCGTCTAGGGATTTTAGACTCTATTTTTCATGTGATTGGTTCTGATAAGGTCAGCAATTATAAACCAGAGCCAGACTCTATCTATAGAGGTCGAGAAGCTTTAAAAGAATATACTATCGATGCTGAGGTGATGATTGGCGATGCAGAGGTAGACATTCTCATGGGAAAAGCTGCAGGGATTAAAACATGCGCTGTTACGTGGGGCTCTCATAGCGAAGAGCGGTTAATGAGTATCGCTCCAGATTTTCTAGCAAGAAAAGTTGATGATTTACTGCTAATGCTAGAGAACCTATAGATCGCCGTTATCCAGTATATCTCCTGCCCCCACAGAAAACGGACCTCCAAAGACTTTCATT
>RFPC01000109.1 GCA_009926305.1 bacterium | reverse complement strand
GAACTGCGAGAGCTCTTTCAGATGGTCTCAAAGCCGATAGAAAATGTGAGTGCACGGGGTACGGTGATCACCTCGCGAGCAGCATTAGAGAAAGTCCTCAATCAGTTCCCGCTCGTTGAGGGTGAGGAGCATGATCTCTCAAAGCCTGTCACAATCAAAATTCCTGGTCAGGAAGACGTCGAGATCCGAATTTCTCCGAAGAGCTCTTTTACTGATGCACTCTTACTCCGGAAGAGTGAGCCTGAAGCATTCGTATTGGAAGTGATCGATAAGAGTAAACGTACCGATTCGCCAATGGAAGTTGCCGGTCATGGAAGTGAGCGAAGGGCAAAGCCGTTAAAGCTACTCGGGATTGGCAAAGGGAAAGACCGCTCGCAGGCGTTAAATCCCGCGGGACTACTAGATCTTGTCGCTGATTTAACCCGGACATATAGCCCAACATCAGGTGGGGAAGAGAACCCAGTAAAAGCAGCATAGCCACTGAAGTATAGTCACTGAAGACACGGGTATTCTTGAGCTTGTACTCGTTACATCAAGGTGCATAGCTCAAGTGCTTTACGAACGGTGCGCTTTACGAATAGTGCTATGGGTCTAAACGAGGCATTTAAAGTAGGCGTCTAAACCAGCGTCAGATCGTTCTTTGCAAGGAGTATTCGTTCTTGCAATTGAGCTCGAAAATCTTCGTCCTCTTTTGGTAGTGAGCTTCCCTGAAACGAGAAGACACCTCGGGAGCTATTGACGATCACTCCACGTCCTTTGATTCCACTACCTGGGATAGCTCCCGCAAGGGCTTCTTGAGCGCCCGCTCCCTGCGCTCCGTATCCAGGAACGAGGAAGAGACTCGTAGGCATGAGCTCACGGAGTCTTCGGGCTTCTTCCGGTGCAGTCGCACCCACTACAGCGCCAAGCGCTGATACTCCGCATGCGCCCCTTAAGGATTCTTCCTGTGATCGAATCCAGTCAGCGACACACTCACTAATAGATCTCCCGCTACTGCTTTTCGCATCCTGTAAAAAGCCAGCATCAGGATTAGATGTTCTCACTAAAAGGAAGAGCCCTTTGCCATTTGCGCGGGCTGTTTCGATAAAAGGCACCGTGGATTCCAGCCCCAGAAACGGATTGACGGTGAGTGCATCGACATCACAAAGGGTCTGCAGTGGAATTGGCTGAGAGGTGTCATAACTATTCGAGACATCACCATCAGTTTGAGAGTTGTGAAGGAACGCATTCGCATAGGCGACATTCGTTGAACCAATATCTCCTCGTTTTCCATCAAGGATCACTGGCACCTGAAGCCTCTGAGCTTCTTCGCAGATAGCTCTGAGCGCTTTTATCGCGCCAATACCATACTGCTCAAAGAAGGCGATATTTGGCTTGATACAGGCGATGTGGGGCTCAATGGTTTGTAACGCCGCTGTGTAGTAGTTCCGTAAGGTCTTTTCAGTTCTCGTTTCTATGTCATCCGATCGATCGTGATAACATTCTGGGATATCAGCTGGTCGAAGATCGAATCCAGCACAGAGGAGACTTTTTCGTTTCTCAATGGAGTTTTCTAGGTAGTCGATAAAATTCATGCGCGCTTTTTTCCTGACCCGTATGGTTTGATTGAATACGTTATACCGCGTTCATTAGCCTTCGTCACCTGAGAGAGGCTTAGAGAGCGTCTCTACGAGCTCTTCGAAACGGTGAAAGGGGTCTCCGTCATCGTGTTCTCCGACTTTTCGAAAGAGGTCGACAAAACACGACCACTCTCGTCGGCACATGTGGAAGCCTTCCTCAAAGAGTGGGAGCTGCTTTCGATAGAGTGAGAGTTGGAGGAGCTCTGCATTATTGAGTGTTTGTAGGATTCGCATCTTGGGATAGCGAGCGCGAAATGGAGCAGTGATAGTGTTAAATACCTCATCTCGACGGGTAAGCTTCTCTTCATAAGACAGTGGTGAAGTATATACCTCTTCTAGTACACGGTGGAGCTCAGTGAGGATGCCACCGAGCTCTTTTTCAAACTCCCAATCTCTGAGGCTTGCTTGTAGGCGCTCTTCGGCGATATCTGCGCACGTCTTGTCTTGGCACTGACTTCGCTCTGTGAGGAAAAAGTCAATCGCACCAAGTCCGCCAATCGCATTCGCTGCACTTTCGTTGAAGTCAACGGAGCCTTTTATCCAGAGGGTTTGATGGAAAATCTCGTGAATGACGGTATTTGCAATCGAGTGAGGCGGATGTCGGAGAGTCGTAGTGAGTACTGGGTCGTTGAACCATCCTAGCGTGCTAAAGGCCTCAGTGCCGCGCAGCCATGTTTCGTACCCTTTTGATTCAAGAGCGGCAACAACGTCCTGAGCATCCTCTTGCTCAAAGAATCCCTTGTATGGAACGGTTCCTACGATCGGATACCACCAGGTATAGAGTTGAAAGGCGTCTTGTTTACTCGCTAGTAGCACCCAAGCGAGCACGTCCTTATCAACATGGCTGTACTGAGTAAAGGAATCTTTTGCGTTGAGCCTCAGTCTATCTTCTGCAAACGTTCTCGCACGTAAGACGAGTTGTAGTTTCTCTCGAATCTCTTGGGTTGTCTCTGAGCGCGTAATAACGTCTGAAATCGCCTCTCTTCCAACCAAGATTTTGCCTTCCTCATAGGCGGCACGCATGACGTAAAAGGGGCTGCATGCGGTGAGCAGAGCAGTCAATGTAACGCTGAATACGATGATATTTATAGTTTGTCCTCTCAATGTCTTCCTCATCTTTGCTTCAAAAGACAGTACGTCTCTTGCCAATAATATAATTCGCGTTAAAACAGAGACTGCCCGACCATAAGGCACAGAAGCGCAATGAATCCAGCGGCGATATCATCAAGCATAATTCCTTTCGTGCCATGCATGCGGTCGCATTTTCCTACAATCCACGGCTTTGAAATATCGAACAGTCTAAACAGCATGAAAGCCAGAGTGATTTCAATCACCCCTAATTCTTGTACGCCAAGGAGCGCAATCCACATCCCAGCCCACTCATCGATTACGACCTCTGAAGGATCAGATTGCTTATCGGTGCTGTTCCTTGCGACATAGTGTTCGGTGGCCCACCAACCAGCGAGGATAATACATCCAGTCACAATACAAAGAGTTGCAAAGGACGCCCCGCTGATTTTCAGTAGTAGCCACAGTAGGCAAGCCGCAATGGAGCCTACTGTTCCTGGCGCAACTGGGGCCCTGCCCGATAGGAAACCTGTAGCGATAAGTTCTGAAATCTTCACCCGCAATTCTCTTCTCTGTTGCTGGCCTAAGCCGCCGTCATTTTCATTGTGCACCTCCTGAGAGCTCCTAGACTAGAGGACAAAGTCATTGAAGGGGGGGGAGGCCAACTTTCTGTAGGAAAGATCAGAAGATAGTTGACGAGCGAAAAATTAACTTGCTATAAGTAAGTTAAACTTTTTGATATAGCTAACTCCTTAAGAATATTGTATAATTTATTTCTAGTTTTTAAAGTTTAATCTGGTAAAACAATTGTTGGCAAATTAGCGGGGCGAATTGTTCTGGCATGAGTGAAACAAGAGCATGAGTGAAACAAGGGAAAACTCTCCTTCAGGGAAGGATGCAAATTCTATCTTAGCAGATGGTGGTGTAGGTGATGACTCAAAATCGCTCGAGATCACTGGTGTGGAGAATGATGCGCTTACTGATGGAAGTGAAGAGCCGAAGGTTGTGTATGCTCGTGGGATAGCAGAGGGACTTATCCTGCGCTTAGATGGTGGGTGTGAACCGCTTCGACTTCAGGCAGCACTTCGTGATTTTATGATCTCCCGCAGTGACTTTCTGAAGGGAGCCTCAGTATTTGCAGATTGGTTTGGAGAGAAACCGTCAAAGAGCCTGAAAGCTGACGTGGTGGCTATTTTAAAGAAGGAGTTCTCGGTTGAGCTTGAAGAACTTCCGGATCGGCTGCGTTCTAAGGTGGAGGTATCACGAAGCGATTCCTCAGGCCGTAAAGATTCTTTCGGCAATAAAAAAGGTGACGGAGACAGGCGGGGAGCCAGAGAAGAAGGGAGTTTTTCTAGAAACAGTTTGTTGGGTGATGAAACGGAAGTAGAGTTTCGAGTAGATCGTACTGAGGGGGTAGGTTTGAGTTTGTTTGATGGTTTTGGTTCTACAGACGAGGAGGGTTTTGAAGAATCTTCAGACGGAGAGTTCTCGGAGGGTGTGCTCGCTGCTGGTGTGACGGAGAAAGCCCAGGGAGTCGGTGATGTAGGAGTCGGTGGCGTAGGAGTCAGTGATGTAGGAGTCGGTGATGTACGTCTTGGGGCGAAGGTGAGCGGTGCAAATCCCAGTCGTTTAGCGGGAGGGATGCAGGGTGTTGGTGATTTTGATGAGGAATCGCTAGCAGACATACCAGATGCACGTATGGTCTTTGGTACATTACGGTCAGGGCAGCGTGTAGAGAGTGAGCACTCGATTATTGTTGCTGGTGACGTGAATTCAGGTGCAGAGCTGGTAGCCGGGGGTGATATTTTTGTCCTCGGGAAGCTTCGGGGTGTTGCTCACGCTGGCGCCTATGATGAGACGGGTGCGGGCAGGGTTATTTTTGCCTTGGAGCTTGAGCCAACGCAACTTCGTATTGGCGGGGTGATTACTCGTGGAGGTGGGGAATCTGGTTCCAAGGGGGTCTCAGAGCTGGCTCGTGTTGACGGTGACATGATAGTGGTTGAGCCGTATCAGACTCGCCGAGCGTCTGGAGGAAGGGTCTCGTCTCGGCGGGGGAAGACGAGGGGTTTTCGGATGAAGTAATAGTGAGATTACGAGTTGAAGTGAGTTGTCTTTAAGTGAGTCGTAGCTGCAGAAGTATGGGGTGAAGAAGTACGCGAAGTAGAGAGCAAGCGACTGGGGAAAGTTTTCGGAAAGGGAGAAGTTTTTATGAATATGAGAAACGGATCAGTTGGGGGTCAGGCCGCAAATGGTGAGATTATCGTTATTACCTCTGGGAAGGGAGGCGTTGGAAAGACGACGACGACAGCCAGTCTTGGAGCAGCGTTAGCACTACGAGGGAAAAAGACGCTGGTCGTGGATGCTGATATCGGTCTGAGAAATTTAGATGTGATTCTCGGGTTGGAAAATCGCATCGTCTTTAATGTTGTGGATGTTGCAAAGGGTGTTTGCAAGCCGAGTCAGGCGATTATTCGGTCTAAGAAAAATCCAAATCTCTTTTTGTTGCCAGCATCTCAGACGGACGAGAAGGATGTTGTTTCAGAGGAAGAGATTAAGAAAGCGCTCGACCAGTACAGAAGAGAGTTTAATTATATTCTGGTTGATTCCCCAGCCGGTATCGAGCAGGGTTTTAAAAATGCTTGTGCGGCAGCCGATAGGGCGATTGTGGTAACCACTCCAGAAGTCTCAGCCATTCGAGACGCTGATAGGGTAGTGGGTCTGTTGGCAGCTCGAGAGATAGACGCTCATCTGTTAGTGAATCGAGTAGACAACTCTCTCGTCGATCGTGGTGATATGCTCTCTATTCCTGATGTTCAAGATATTTTGGGGCTAGACCTAATCGGGGTTGTCGAGCGAGATGATACGATTATTGTCGCGGCGAACTGCGGAGAGCCAGTAGTGTTCCAGAAAAAGTCTAAAGCAGGGGATGCATTCTCTCGCATAGCACGTCGGGTGTGTGGAGAAGAAGTGGAGTTTCCGTCATTAGGAGAGACTGGTTTTTGGGGAAGGATAGGGCGTCGTTTAGGAGTGTCAGCATAACAGGCAGTTTTGAACGGATTAATAGTATCAACTAGGCAAAGGGGGTCTTTGTGTTAAAAGCACTGGTAAAAAAAATCTTCGGTGGTAATGACAAGAAGAGCAGATCACTTGCAAAGAGTCGTCTTCATTTTGTGCTTGTTCAGGATCGGACTGGACTCACGAATGACCAGATGGCTCAGTTCCGTAAGGAGCTTGTAGAGGTTATTCAGAGATACTTCACTATTGATGAAACGGGTTTTGATATTTCTTACGAGCGACATGAAGAGAGTACTACTCTTCTGATTAATTCTCCTGTAGTCGTTAAG
>RFPC01000108.1 GCA_009926305.1 bacterium | reverse complement strand
ACCGCTTTTGCTTTCTTTGAGAAGAAAAACGGCCTCTTTTACAACGAAGGATTAAATGCGTTTTTTTATTAAACGCTCATTATTCATCATTAAAGAGCTACCTTTGACTTAATGTCATTGATAAGCTGTTTAACGTTGTAATAACGCTTACCTTCCCACTCCCAAACCACACCTGGTTTGTGAACGCGAATGATTTGGAAACCACTTGCGTTTTTGTTTTTCTCCAAAGCATCTACTTCAAGTTTGAGCTGAGAGAGATACTCGAATAAGCGTCCTACCACTGCATCGCCATTTCGGAACATATACGTTCCGAAGAAACCTCGATGAGTGGTATACAACCCTTCGGAAAAGGCTGAAAGCTTTTGCCTTCTAGATTGCTCCGCATACTCCGCACAGGTTCTTTGGACCCTTCGGACATGAGCACCTTCCATGTTCAAAACCGTAGTTCTAAACAAGGCGTCTCTTGCCAAAAACTGATCAAAGAGCGGTTGACCCTGATGCAACGTTCGCAACTCACCTCGATCAGGGTGTATGAAACAATCGAGATTGTTGTGCGCCATGAACGCTTCGATCCCATATGGGCTTTGCCAAGCAACACTAGAGTAATAGCTCCAGCTCTTGACAAGAATTCCCACCTTAGCCAATCCAGCAATGGCATTGCTGAGTGTTGAACGAGACACTTGAGCTTGAGGAAGTCTTTGTCCTGCAACCCAAGCCCAATACAACTGCTCGTTGCTGCGAGCAACGTTAGCAAAGTTCTCAGGGCGAGTGTCACGCATGATCTGCCAACAAGTGTCCTGGTCGTCTTTTTGGAACGCTTTTACAAAATCTTTCCGATAGGTGCTGTTGTAAGCACCATCTCGACCAATCAGATTCGGCGTAACCTCTTCTTGTTGAGCGTAAGACAACCAAGTTCTAATATCCGAATCAAACCTTGCAGCTGCATTCTTCACTGCTGAATGCATCAAAGCCTTCAGCTGCTCACAATAAGCCACCTTGGATTGGTCTTCAGGAACTTTGGTGATCTCCTGCACCCAGATATCCGAGATACCTTGCCAAAGTTGATCATCTCCAAAGATCAGCTTCTTGTATTGAAGCAAGATGAAAGCCATGGCTTTGAATGCTGCCTTGTCATCAGACCAACTGTAGACAACACGCGATTCCTCATCATAGGTTTTGTTCTCTCGATTCAAAAGCCCTTCATCGATCAAGGCCTGCACAATCTCTTGCGGGATCCTCGAATCTTGACCATCGAAAAACTCTTTGTGGACAGCACCTTTCTTCAAAGGGTTCAAGAACACTTCGGAGACTTTGCCGCCCTTTACAGGGCGATGGAAAGGCGCTGACATTCTACCCTTCAGGTCCCTGATGGTTCCGTCAACAATACCATCAACATAATCAACGAAGGGGTTTTCTTCGTTCTTGTCGAAGTATTCTTGGAGCATCATTTGACCAAGCGATTGAGGTACCTTCTCAGAAGTCCAAGACGTATCATTCCTGAAGACACAAGAAAGAATATCAACTATTGTAAGCTGAATCTCTTCGTTGTTTCTTACAAGAGTGACTTTCTGCTTTGACATCAAGGCGCTTGTCTGAAGCGAATCCAGTCCAAAGTTCTTAAACGCGAGGCTAAGTACACGCCCCTTGTTCAAGTCACCTCGATCTCCCCCAGTGTACTCCTCACTGAAGAAGGCAGCAATGGCCCTACTCACAAAGGGCCATTGAGCATCAAGATAAACACTTGCGGCTGTCTCCTGATGCACATCCTTGAAGGCTTGCTGAAGCCTCTTCGAGATAGAGAAGAGAGGCTCTAACTCTGGATTCAACTTGCCTTCATCACCAGAATACACATAACCAAGCATTCTGGTGAAGTGAGCAACCAATGCAGAGTTTTGTGCGCCTGCACTGATCCCTTCCTTGATGCGATCACTAGTTCGCTTAGAGGAAGAGAATATCTGTCCAATTGGTTTCTTCCATGAAGCCGCCTGAACAGTTGAGTTCCAAAGTTCTCCATTCTCATCTTTGAAGCCGCTCCTCAACCTTGGTTGGATCATGAATGAGCCAATCTCATACATGCTGCCAAAGCTGAAACATGAATTGCTCTCATCAAGCAAATCGACTTCAGACACCCTTGCTGGCATCTGGATAAAGAAATCTGGGTTACCAGACCACTTTATATCTTCCCCAGAATTCTTCAAGGAGTCTATCTGCTCACTATATATCGAGTAGATAGTCCCTGAATCAAGGCCATTGATTACATCAAAATCCAAGATATTACCAGCATACTGATAAGTAGGCTCAGGACTATGATCAACTACAAAGCGCACTGTTTTGTAGGCAAGAGTCTGAGTCTTCTTTTCTGCCTTTCGGCAAGCCTTAAATCTGACGAAGAACACTTTCTGGAAGGTATTCGCAAGCAGATAGTCTTGTGCTGCTTCAGGTGTGATCTCGTCCTCGAAGTTGATCAACCAAGTGTCATCATCCTTTTTCTGGTCATAGAGAGCTGCATTTAAGATGCGATAAACCCTCTTAGCCCAGTCGATGCTCACCTGGACTGTTGAAGCCATGGTTGCATAGCCTTGATATAAGCGGCGACCATAATCATTCAACTTCAAGCCATCATCTGTCTGAGCCAAAGCTCTGATCAAGAGATCGGGAGCAATGTCTGAGCCAGCACCAATCGGCCCTGTTGGCGTTGACCCAAGCTTAGCTACAAGAGCCATGAAGCTTTGATCATTGGCTAGCAACTTGTGGTTGGTTGCTTTCTCAATCTGAACCAAAGTGCTGAAACTAGCACCCAGAGGATTAGGGATCTTCCCGCCTTCCAGGCCGTAATGCTCAGCAACTTTGGGACAGACGATCCCAAAGTCTCTCACAAAAGCTTTTTGGTCTTCTGTGAGGGGTTTACCATCATAGAGAGAGTTTGCCATGCCGAAGTCAATTCGGTTGGCTTTTGTCATCTCTATCTTGATGGGGCGCAACCCATTCGCCTCGTAGAAGCGGCTCCACCACTTCTCCGTATGAGCGAATCGTTTAGCCAAAGTCTCGTTGAACTCAACAACAACTGTGTCGCCATCATCATCTCCCTGCATATCTTCTGTATCGGAGACATCAATAATGACAAGCTGCTTGCCAAGCTTCACAAGACAAGAAGCCTTGATCAAAGCTTTGAGAATACCTTCAAGGTGATTCTCAATCACTTCACGAGACTCTTTGCGCTTGAAGACCAAACGTTCAATGATCAACTCAAGTTGAGCAAGATCAGCTTCATGCTTCTCTTTGTGCTCGTCCTTGATCTCATTACCACGTCTGCGCCAAGCATCAAGAAGTCTTGCGGCCAAGTTCCCCGTGATTGCATACGGTGCTTGGATAGCACTCGGTACAATCAGAGGAGCACGCCAAGATGCACAACGACGCACAACTTCTTGCACCTTCTCAAGCTCTTCGTTGTAGACTCTACAGACATTGGTATCTGCATTGCCTTCAACGAGCATCAAGCCTGTGAACCGATTAACTCCGTAGTCAACCATGAGCAAACGCTTGGTTGCGTTTTGGGTGATGTCGAAGTTTGTGGTCCAACGCCATAATGAAGCCACTGGATTCTTCATTACAGCAGTAGGCCAATCAATGAACTCTTCAGCCTTGTCTTTGAGCATAAAGCGAAGGAAGGCTTGGATACGATCCTTGTTTTTGTGCTCACGGAATGACTCGAAAAACTCTCGGGTTTTCTCGTCATAAGACTGGTTAAGCTCTTGAAGCTCTTCAGGTGAGTAAATTATCGGCGCTTGAGGCTGATAATTCAGGGCCATTGCACTCTTGTCTGGCGAGTCAATAATAGACCAACCATACAAGTCCGAGGTCAATAGCAACCACCCACCATGAGCCTCCAGAAGTGCATCAACTTTAAGGTTTGTTACAACCTTAGTTTCAACACCTTCTGGTGCCTCAGCTTCAAGGGCATAGCGGTTCTTGCCTTTATCACTCCAAGTAACATAAGTATTGTCTTGGAGTTGAGGCATAACCTGAGCCAAGGTTCGCTTACCCTTGCCCTTGAGCTGCCCTACTTCTAAGGCAAACAGGCGCGGGAGATCCTTTCGGGACTCGAACCAGCTGTCCCAACGCTCCATCTTGAGCTTTCTGAGTCTTTGCTCAGATTGAGCCATTGAGACAAAGTGTCCTGTGGCATCAAGAGCTTCAGTGAGCCTAACTGAAGTTGGGATCTGATCAAGCCCATTAGAGTCTAAGCTTTGAATCTCTTTTACGAGAGCTGGCTCAAACATCTTCAAAAGCTCTTCTTTGGAGAGCCAACGGACATTCTGAATGTCCTGAACACTCCAAGGCCGCCCGTCAAGGAGCGTAACTCTGGAGTCTGCTCCTAAGCCCTTGAAGAACGCTCCCGAAAGTGGACCTTCAAAGAACTTCCCATTCCTCTTGTTCAACATGAAACAGCGATGCTGCCCTGTGTAGCCAAGAGAGTTGAGGCCCGAGCCATCAACTCCTGGGAGCCAATCCAAGGCTCTGGAGTCATACAGTATTGAAACTGTAGGACGCTCGCCTTCTTGAGCAATACCATTGATAGGCTCGTGATGAGGCCCACCAAGGTATTTATCTTGAGGCTGAGCATTGAGTAAGCTCAGTCCGTAAGCCCCATACTCGGAGAAGTTCTCGAAGAGCGCTTCAAGGAACTTGGCTGGACCTGAAAGCTCTTCCGTAGAGTCACCCTCGAAGATCTTCACAAGGCATCGAGAACCATTGTTGGCAATGCCAATCATGCGGTATTGCTTACATACCGTAGCAATGGCTTTCCATGCCTTGGGAATCAACTCGTCAGGGATTCCACCCCAATCAAGCTTCCAAGCTCTCAAGCTTGCAGTAAACTGATCATCTCCAAGGATTTGACCAATTACTGAAGCTGCCCCAGCCATGCGTCCCTCAAAACCATCTTCGAGGGTTACCCCAAGCTGGTGAGGAGTGATGGCTGTGAACTTGAAGCTAATCTGAGGTATCGCCTGATAGACCTCGTGAGAAGCTTCAACCTGAGCCTTGATACGCTCAATTGCAATCCTCTCCAATTTCTTGATTGACCTATCAAGTCGTTCTTGGAAATCATCTTCCGCTTGATGCGTGTCAAGATAAGTCTCGAAATCACGAGTGAGCTGACGGTATCGTGTTGCCCACTGTGTCTTCGAGATCCCATCCTTTGCTTTCACAAAGAAGTGAAGAGCCCTATTGAGCTTACCGATGATACGATCAATTCGGTTGATCGTAGATCGGTTTTCATCTCCAATGAGATCGTTAAGGCTTTGACGTGCCTTGAAGATCTCAGTCTTGAGAATGACTTCGATCCTGCCCTGGGCAAACTCCTCAAGTTTCTCAAAGCCTTGAGGAATCTGAGCACTCAGGTCTTTAAGCATGGATGCTTCTAGCCCTTCGAGGCACTCTTGAAGCTGAGCTTGTTTCTGGCGGAAAAGATCTCGCTTCTTCCGCACAGTGAGCCCTTCAAGGCTAAGCTGCTCCTTCAAGAGTTTGAGAACTGCATCAACATTTTCTCGAACCCATTGAGTGAGTTGATCCTTGAGGAGCCGTTTCGCAGGGAAAAGCATAACGAACCAGCGCCACTCAGCCTTGGGGATAATCGAGGCATCAAGCTCATCAAGAATCGCTTGATGCTCGTGGATCTCTTCCTTGAGCCTATGGAAACTCGGCTCAAGAGGCTCTCTAGCGTCCTTGACCTGTGCTTGCTGCTCTTCGATTGAGTATTTTTCTTCCGAAGAAGCAGCCTTCCAAAGAGCACTTAGTTCTTTGGCTTGCTCTCTCAAAGGAGTGAGGAGCTTAAGGATCTCTTTGAGATCTCCTTTCAAGGAATTACGTGCCTGCTTAACCTCCACGTAACTTTCAAGGAGTTCCTCTCGATGAGCTTTGAGCCTGTCAAACTCAACGAAGACATCTTTGCCTTTGTGCTTATGAAGCAAGGCTTTGAGTCGTTGATGAGCTTTGTACTTCGAGATACTTCCCTTGTAGAAGATCTCAAAGTAACTCTCTTGAGTCTCACGCTCCTGCCGAGTCATTTCCCAGACATCTAGAGGAGTCAACTCAACAACCTCTTGAGTCTCAACAACCTCTTCAGGCTGAGCTTCAACCTCTTTGGGTAAGTCGTGCTGAGCTTCAGGCTCAGACGGTACATCCTCAAGTATCGAGTTGAAATCAAAGTCAACTTGTTGAAGCCCACAGACACTCACAGCAAGGATATTAATATCCTT
>RFPC01000107.1 GCA_009926305.1 bacterium | reverse complement strand
TCTCGTGGGCTCGGAGATGTGTATAAGAGACAGTCCCAGGAATGCTCTTGATACTCCTCTACATTCTGTATATCGGCTTTATCTTGAAGAAAAGACCTGAACTTGTATGCGATACAGGACACTCTGAGAGAGAGCCCATCCGTGTTACAACGGTACTTCACCTTCTCCTCCCTCCTCTACTGCTTATCAGCCTCGTTTTAGGGTCAATTCTTTTCGGAATCGCCTCTCCAACAGAAGCTGCTGGTTGTGGAGCGGCCGGGGCCATTGCACTTGCCACCCTTCGTAAAAAGCTTTCATTCGAACTTATAAAAAAAGTGTCAGCAAGAACCACTCACCTGACTGCTATGGTGTTTACCCTTCTCTTTGGTGCTCAAGTTTTCGGGGTGGTCTTTAGAGGTATGTATGGAGATGACATCCTCATAGAGTCGCTCTCCGCTCTTGAAGGGCATGATTTCATCCTTTTTTGGGCAATCATGGTGTTTTTCTTTGTTCTTGGTTTCTTTTTGGATTTTTTAGAGATTTGCTTCATTTTCATTCCGATCATATCTCCTATTCTTACGGAGCACCTTGGAATGCCTCCTATTTGGGTGGCTATTCTTATAGCTATTAATCTCCAAACATCTTTTCTGACTCCACCGTTCGGATTCTCCCTTTTCTATTTACGAGGAGTTGCTCCTGAACAGGTCCGCACGATTGATATCTATAGAGGCATAATCCCGTTCGTGCTTCTGCAGATTATCGCCATTATTCTCGTCTATTGCCTACCGCAGCTCGCTCTTTGGCTTCCTTCTATACTCTGGAGCTCATAGAGGAGTTTTTCCTCTGCGTTTGTTACAAAACTTTTACATCCTCGTCACTCGAAAGAGACATCTCTGGGTAGCACGTGAATCAAAAGAAAGCGCAACCGAAAACTCAGTGGTTTCGTATTAAGGGGTTATGAGTCTGATTGACTCATGAAAAAAGGTTTTACTATGGCAAAGAAGCAATTATCAGAAGATCTTCTTCTGATTCAAAAGATTCGCAAGGGAAATAAAATAGCTTTCGAACAACTGGTTGAGAAGTATGAAACGAAAGTTTTCCATTTAGCTATGCGATTTACAAAAAATGAAGAGGATGCTGAAGAGGTCTTACAGGATGTTTTCATGACTCTTCACCGTAAAATTGAGTTGTTCCAGGGAAAATCTGCCTTTTCGAGTTGGCTGTATCGTATTGTCGTGAATGCTGCTTTTATGAAACTTAGAAAAAGAAGGCAGAAGCCGACAGTCTTACTGGAAGACCTCGCACCCATGACAAGACAAAAGGTACTAGACGGCGAATTCTCTCAAGAGAATCACATTGAAAAATTCACCCAAAATGAGGAGCTGAAAGGTGTTCTGCTATCAGCAGTTAATCGCCTTCCCGAACAGTATCGGTCCGTTTTCGTGATGAGAGACGTGAATGGGTTCTCGAATCAAGAAACGAGTGAAGTCCTCGGACTCTCAATTCCCGCAATTAAGTCGCGGCTCCATCGCTCTCGAATTATGCTGAGAAAAAAACTAGCGCGGTACTACCTAGAGTTTACCGGCAAGAAAGAACTTCCTCAGCAGTTTGTCGACGAAATGGCTGCATAATCACTATCACTCATCAGGCGGATTATCGGAGCGACTGCTAAAAGAAAGAATTCTTTTGTCTTTGAAGTATCCCTGGACCTTAGACGCATCAATACCACGAAGATTTTCAATCAGACTCTTCATTCTTTGGGCATCTTGCTTCAAAGCTTTTAGTGCAAGCTCTCCCTTCGAGGATTCCGTACCTACGGATTCTAAAAGAAAAATATTGAGTAAAATTGCTGATAATGGTTGTCCAAGCTCATGAGCTGTTGCACCGGCTAGCTCTCCAGCTAAAGACTGTCGCTCGGCATCAATCAGTTGCTCTTGTAGGTCAAGGACTTCATCTCGAGCACGCTTCAAAGCGACATTTAACGCTCGAATACGCAGTAGAGCACTTACTCGAGCGCGAAGCTCTTCATATCGAAACGGTTTTGTGACGTAGTCATCAGCCCCGCGCTCTAGTCCAGATACAAGGTCCTGGAGCGAATCTCGCGCAGTAACCATAATAATCGGAACGAGCTGACCCACTTCCATCTTCCTGATTCGTTCGCATAGCTCAAGACCATTCATTCCCGGCATCATATAGTCAACCACTATCAGGTCAGGCGGCCCTTCTGCAGCTATTTGAGTCAACGCCTGCTCTGCGCTCTCACACTCGCTCACGACATGTGTCATATCAGCTACCGTATCAGCGATTACACCGCGACTATCAGGATCATCATCGATGATAAGTATTTTTTGAGCTTCTTCCTTCATTCTCCAACCACCTCTTTTTATAGGGTCGGCACAATTTTCATAATCAATAAGACGAATATCACAACTTTCAACTACGTATTATTCGTACATGCTGGGCTCATAGATACAGCCTCTTGTCCCTGCATGAAGAGACTTTTTTGTACTGTTTGCTACATCAAAGACCTTCCGTCATGGAAGCAGTTAAGCAATTGAGCAATCACGACGATAACTAGAGGAATCCTTATGTGAGCTCAGATGCTAAATACTTCTCCATCATGGACAGCTAAAAACGCTTCATTTGCTTCTCGTGAACGAGCTCAGACTCGATTTCTATTAGTCGATCAAGACCGATATAATCGCCAGTCCCTTAAGCAGTGTCTTCTCGGACTCGGGTATGGTTCGATAGCTGAAGTCGGAGAGCCAACTACTGCACTTGAGAAGATAGAAGAACATCCCTATACCCACATAGTATTTGAACCACTAAATTCACCGATTCGGGTTGATAACTTCATCCGTATTGTTTCCGATCTTCAACCAGACACGATCATACTTACTCTACTTTCCGAGCCATCGGTGGATGATGTATTTCAGATGTTAGCTGCAGGAGCGAAGGGATTCCTAGTGAAGCCGTATTCCGTTTCAAGCATCGACGAAGCAATTATCACTGCCTCAGTTGTTGAAAATATTCCCGATGTGATTCTACAAGCAGATAATCATACAGAAGCGCTCACCTACCTCATACTTGTTGCCCTCGATAAATTAGCCACTATCAAGAGACAAGCAAGGAAATTTGCAACGGCAGAACATGAAATTCCAAAGCGACGCCTTGCTCTGTCCCGCGCCATTCAGTTAGCGAATCAGTTCCTGAACTGCGATGCTGAGACATTCCACAATATTATTATTGAGCTCTGCTCTGAACGTGCGATTCCCGTTGATGAAGAGACCTCTAAAGCACTCTTGCGATTACGTGAGAAAAAGGGGAATTCAAATAGGACCCCGGCCTATTCCTAACGAGCGAGATTCCGTTATGGTGACTGAATATCGAGCGAGGTCCTGAGAATATCGACAACCTCTTCACTTGAAATCAGCATTTCATACATGAACTGGCGAGTTTCGCTGTCAGCAGCAATATTACCAATCTTATTGGCCGCAAGTTCGACTACTCGCTTTATGGCGTCCTCAAGTGATGCAAACTGCTCGCCCTTCAACTGTTGAACCGCCTCTCCCCAGTAAGCAGTCATTTCTGCAAGTTCACTCTGTAAACTCTTCTGTTGTACGCTATCATCAAGAGAACGTTTCAGTACCTTCCGATCGCTTAAATCGGCGGAATCATCTTTTTTCTTTTTCGTTGAGTCATTCATGGATGCCATACGTTCTCTCCTGCTCGCTTTAAATTCTCTCTCATAACTTCCGAGAATGAGAATACATATCCTTTATATAATTCCTCTCTCGCCTTATGAATGTTACCTGATTCTTTTAATAGAACACCAAAGTTATTCCGTGACTGAATAATTGTAGGATCATGCTGAAGAACCCGTTTAAATAAGCGCTCTGCTTCATCACTTGCACCTATAAAATTATATAAAAGCGCAAGATTTGAAAGAGTTTCCTGATAATTTGGGTCTATTTCATATGCTCTAAGAAAGTAGGCCTGCGCATTTCCTAATTCTCCTCGTAAAAAAGCAACACAACCAAGTCCGTCAAGTGCTGCTGCACTACGAACCAACTCTAGAGAAAGTCGAAATGATGCCTTGGCCTGCTCAAGTTCTCCAGAACGTAAAAACGCGGCACCTTGATCGATTAAATTCTCTGCATGTTGCTGATCATGCAGGGTAGGTGGAGTCGATACGTGAGCGCACCTGCCTAAACTTATGGTGAAAAGTAGGAATAGGCAACACGCTTTGCTTACCGTCATGCTGCTAGTCTCTCAATTACACTCTCTGCCGATTCTTGTGGGAGTTGAATTTGCCCCTTCTCAACCCATGTTACGTCGTCGACAATTTCATCCTCGGCCAAAACAGTAATCATTCGATGACCTCGAATTCGCAAACATTCGTGTAAGAGCCGACGGGCTGCTCGGCTAGTAACAAGTATCAGATGCGAGGCTCCACCTTCTGTCTCAGACGTTTTCAGCATCTGTTCTTCAAATGTTAAGACCAGTGCAGGATCAAGCTGTTGGCCAGACCGCTCGCATTGACTCAATGCTAAATCAATAACAGGGTCTACTCGATATCCTGTAATCGTTCGCTCCAGGGAATACTTCGCAGAAATAACACGCTTAAGCGCTACTCTTACCTCCTCGAGAAACATTTTTTCATGAACTCCACCGGCAGCGGCCTCTGATAAAGCCTGCAGTATCAGATCAATAGACTGAATACTAATTCCATCAAGAACGAGAGAGCGTAAAATCGTTGTCAGTTGGGTCAGCGAAATAACGTTCGGTATACAATTTGCCACAAGTTCAGGCGAAGTATGTTCTAGATGATCCAGTAGTCTACGTGTAAAAATATCATCCACGCAGTCTGCACGGCGTTCGATGATAAATGATTTCAACCGTTCACAGAGTTGATTGAAACACTGCTCAGCTGAATCTTCTTGCGCTATTCCTTCTGAAAGGCCCGTATCTTGATTGTCAAACTCCTCCGTTCGGCCCTTTACTCCTCTGAACGTAAAACTGAAATCGCCGTCTAGACTTTTTTGAAGATTAAGGTCTGGAGGAGGTAAAAGTAAGCCATAGCTGTCATAGAGCTCTCTTAAACAAGTTGAGATACCTCTCTGCACAACAGCCCGGGGAACCCCGCGAAGAACACTGTCTTCTGGGACTTCAATACTCAATAACTGGGGTAGTTTTGGAGTAAACAACTCATCCTCATTGCTCTGAGCATCAGATGCTGCCTTGTTCGGCATACATCCAAAGAAGAGAAAGAGCGCACTCATGAGGAGAAAAGGAATAGAAGCCACACCGATAAGAGCAAGCAAGAGAGAGACTGTTCCTGAGAGAATCAGAGCCGGCTTAATACTGCCGAGCTGATCAAGCACCTCCACCGCTAGGGAGTCATCATTTTCTTGAGTAACCCGTGTTACGACTAATCCTGCAGCTAGTGAGTTGAGCAAGGCAGGAATCTGTGACAAGAGTCCGTCACCGAGAGTTAATAAGGTATACTTTTGAAGGGCAATCTGAAAATCAAGATTCTTTACCAGAATACCGACTGCTAATCCTCCTATGATATTTACCGTTGTGATAACGATACCTGCAATAGCATCTCCCTTAACAAATTTCATAGCACCATCAAGAGCACCATAAAATCGTGACTCGATTTGTAACTCTTCCCGCTTTCTTTTTGCGGATTCTGGGTCAAGCAATCCGGCACGGAGGTCTGCATCAATCGACATCTGCTTGCCCGGAAGGGCATCGAGCGTAAATCGTGCTGAAACCTCTGCAACACGCTCAGAGCCCTTCGCAATGACAATAAACTGAACCAATGTAATGACGAGAAATACTACCAATCCAACTAGCATCTCTCCTTGCATCAGCAGTTGACCGAAGAGTTCAATCATATCGCCGGCTTCACCAGTGCCAATTATTCTCCTCGTGGTTGAGATATTGAGCGCTAACCTATAGAGGGTAGCCAACAGCAATATCGTTGGAAGCGATGAAAGTTTCGTCGGAGTAGAAAGATGTAACGCACACCCTACTAAGAGGACAGAAAAGATAAGGTTTGCGACCAACAGACAATCAACAGCAAACGGTGGAAGGGGTAGAAGCATACAGCCAATGACTGCAACAAGCCCTACTGGCAAAATAACCTGCTTCATACCTTCTCCCACCGTTCCGTTTGCTCAGTGCTGTTTATCCAGCTCGTACATTGCGAATTGCGGCCATCTTCGCCTCATGCCGCGACTTTTCAATATTTGAATGGAGTGATACCAGCTGCATTTGCTGTTGCATCGCAATTTGCTCACTCATGAGGGAAGAGTACATTGGATCTATCGTCCCAGAAATTGCTGCTCGTGCTCCATTGCCGACGAGATTCGACATTCCCGAAACGATAGATTGAAAATTAAGCCGTAGCTTACTCCGAGGTTCGGGTGGCATTCGCACCATCCCCGAGCTGCTGTTGGTCAAAAAGTTCTGTATTGATGGATGAATCTTGGTTGTCATGTTCAATCTCTCCTTGTTTTAGATTGTCTCTTATTCTATTCGTAAATAAATTGAATTTGTTTCCCGTGGTAGGCGAATGAACTTGAAAACATAACCCTTCCTCTTCGACATCTAGACTCCCTTCAGCTACCGCTACTCCTCCAATTTCCAGCAAAACAGGAATCTGCTTTTTATTGGGAATTCTGATTTCATCACCAGCTGTTAAACTTAAGTAATCACAAACTTGCAATTCGATATCACGAATTACAATTCGTGCTGGTATCAATGGTGTCTGCTTCATATCAATCCTTTCTTCCAAAAATAGAGTGCATGAGGTTTCATCAGCAGTAAGAGCCCCAGACCAGAGG
>RFPC01000106.1 GCA_009926305.1 bacterium | reverse complement strand
AAGCCAATGCTACTAACCACTTGAAATTATTTGAGGTTTGCTCTAGGGCACTGCATACCCGTAGTCCCTGATAGAAAGAAGGTTGGGAGCTAGGAGGTTGGGATGCCTCTTTTATAGAAGCTACTTATCTGAAATGAATCCAATGAAACGTTTGGTAAAAAGAAGTAAGCCAAACCCAACGATAAGTTGTATGAGCCCAATGAACCACCAGATTACGATCTGATTTGTCATCCTGAGCTCTGCTTCAGCATATTGATAAACCGCGACAGAATTACCGAGAAAATTTGGTAGCACTTTCAATATTGAAACGATAGCGACTAACTTAACACCTACAACCAGGAGATCATTAGCCGTAAAAGAAGCATTGAGTTCTTGATTCTCATCAGCAGAGGTAAAGAACTTACTTGCTATCAAAGGTGACAACCACCACAACACACAAGCTACTACGAAAGGTAAGACGATGGCTAAGCCGAGCATTCCCATCACCTGCCAAAAGTTCAACATCTCAATGGTAGCCTGACTGAATCGTAGGCTCAGAATACCAGACAACCCGACGTAAACAGACATCAGACGAAGAAACAACTTAGCAAGCGTTTTTGATTTCATAGCAAGCAATGTTTTAACATCAACCCTTTCATTGTCTCCGATTTCAAAGAGTCTGAGAAGGATAAATTTCCCGTCTCTGAGGGAAAGAAGGTTGGCCAGATAATCGCCCTCGTCAAAGAATCAATTGCACAGAAAAGTCGTACCAGGAACCTAACAATTTCTTACTTCCTTCTCACGCGATGAGCTCATCCACGGTTCCCCTGGAGTTCACTGAGCTGCCCCCTTAATACCTGACGTCGCTACCAAAAATGGCCAAGACTTTTCCAACTCGAGACTCGCTAGACGAGAAAGAGCGACATACATACGATGTCATCGTAGACACCGTCGAGCTTTCTGGCTTTGGGTTTGATTCCATCGACTGTGAACCCGAATCTCTCATAAAGCTTTCTCGCTGCAGTGTTCGAGCCAAACACATCAAGCTCAACCTTTTCAATTCCACATGCTTTTGATGCCTCTATTACATGTTTTAATAACTCGTTGCCCAACCCCTGCCCACGATACTCGAGATCAAGACCCATGCCGAGCTCAGCGGCATGGCTAAAGCCCTCTCTTGACCGTCTCGCTACATCACACCACCCGATAATATTATCCCGCTCCTCAACGACGTAAAAAGGGCTCTGTGAGTCAAGTAAGCTCTTTATCCACTCCCTTGAACCTTCTACAGCGGGGCATGTGACAACGCCTATGTAACGTCTTTCTTCTGCTACCCTTCCAAGGCATGCATTATAGCCCGTTGCATCATTTAGCGTGCCTGGTCTTACGAATGGTTTACTCATGTGGAACCTCAACTCTCGAATGACTCTTATCCTAAAATACTTTCGTTGTTTAGCCAGAAATATTTCCGACTATTCCTCAACGCCTACCCCCTTTCCCTCACCCACATAGGAGAGTTATGTGGGCATGGCGGCAGACGCGAATAATCACTTGAAATTATGTGAGGTTGGCTATGTAGCTCTTCATACCCGATGTCCCTGAGAGAAAGCGGGAGGAGGGCATCTTATCAATAGGTATCCAAGCGAAAAGTCGTACCAGTTACGACTTTCCCACTTTTTCTGAAGTCAGCAAGGAACTCTGGCACAAAGTTGAACATCTTTACGGGTCTTGAAGGGCTGAAACTGGCTAGCGTCGAATTCAAAGCCCTTCACTCGTTCCCCGGGGAAAAATGAGCCCCCTTTTTCCCTCACCCACCTAAGGGAGTTCTTTGTGGATAAGGGTCCAAAGCTCTCATTAAAGAAGATACAGCAACTTTCAATCTCATACTGTATTTCCGACCACTCTGAGGACAGTGTCTTACAAGCGAACATTACATTGGTTACGAATTCTCAACAGTCCGAAAAATCACTAACCAGCGGTATTGATGTTGGCTGGCTCTTGCCTCTGAGGCGTGTTTTCAGGGTCTACCTCTTGCTTCTCATCACAGGCGCAGAGGTAAGCGGTGTGCTGACTATAGTACATCGGCGCTTCTCCGCCGCAATCTTCAAGTTCTACATCTGGGATACTTCCTCCAACCTCACAGCCACTGTCGGAACAAAGATCTCTACACTTCAATTCAAAATCGGTGCGTAATCTCTGCTGTAAAATCCAATCATTGTTGAGCTCGCTAACTGCCTCATCGCATGCCCACTGATCCTCACAGACGACAGTCAGAGTGAAACGAAAGATTGGGCATGAAGTTGTATCTGGAAATACAACCTTTGGTTTCCACCAATGCGAGCACATCGATTGAGGAGCGAATGGATCTAGGCTCTGCGCACTCGCTAAATTGCAAAGAACAACGATGCCTAAAGTGCTGGTGATAGCACTCATCAGGATTTTCCTCAGGCAATAGTTCATTCTCATACCTCTTGCTGATGTGAACAAAAACAAAGATGAGCCCAGCAAAATCCCTGCGGAAACCGCTAGGTTACAATCCTGTTCGCAACTAAAGGGGGTTTACTCTTAATCCCCCATTACCCATGCTTCCAGCTTTGTTATTACGAGAAAAAAACTAGAGGTGACTTAAGTTCTTACCACCTATAAAATCCACTTTTAGGATACTCAGAGGGAGTCCAATATTTCTAAGAGAACCTCCTAGATGGAAGGGCTTATTCGCCTACGTACGGGAGCTGTCCCCGAGAGTAGCTTTAGAGCTTTTGAAAGGTATTTCCTCTCGAGTCATACGATAGTACTGTGTTGAGGTGGCTGATATGAATCTACAACATCCTCAGAGAAAGCAAGACGAGCCACTCCGTCAGGTCATAGACCTAACACAATGCAAACTTACCTCCCAGACATCTGATACACCAGAAACGAATGCTATCTTAAACGATACGGTACAGCAGTTTTTTGATTCCGTGTCACAATACCCTCTCCTTTCGCCAGATGAAGAGATAGCGCTCATAGAAAACTTAGAGAAAAGTCGGCTGAAGTACCAAGAAGAGCTTTTTCTATATCCCCTCGCTGCGAGAAAAGCAGCATCACTTCTTCAGCAAGTTGCAAATAAGGAGATTTTTCCTGAAAAAATCATAGATGATCCGAACTTAAGAATCCTCGGCGGACGTCAGAAATGTGTGGAGAGCTTACCAGAACAAGTTGCGCGTATCCTTAAACACAGTAAAACAGTCGAAGCTCTAAGCAGTAAGCGGCCAGAGACTCAATCTCAAAAGAGAGCTATGACAAGAGCGAGAAAGCTCCTCTCGAAGTCTGTTCGGGAAACGCCCTTTTTTGAATCACTCATTGATGAAATTGCACTAGAGACCTGCATCGCCCTTCATCAACTTCAGCTCAAAGGCAATCAGGCTCCAAGCACTGAAAGAGATTCCCTCGCGACACTCCCAAAGAATGCTCAGAAACAATCCCAAAAGCTTTTTCAGCTGCGTACCGCCTACTGTGAACAAAAGCAAGCATTGGCTCAAGCCAATATGCGATTAGTCATTTCCATAGCTAAACGCTACAACTCCCCAAAGCATGAATTTCTAGACCTTATTCAATATGGCAATCTTGGGCTGATGCGGGCCTGCGAGCGCTTTCAATCAAACAAACGTCATCGATTTAGCACCTATGCTGGATGGTGGATTGCTCAAAAAATAAGTCGAGGCATTACTGAAGAGGGGCGAGAGATTCGTATCCCCACGCATCGCTTCTCAGAATTTTATGCGTTGACTAAGGCAAGGGATACCCTGTTAAAACAGGGGGAACGGCCTTCAGCCGAAACGTTATCTAAAAGCTCAGGCTTATCAATCGAAACGGTTCATGATGTCAATAGAATATTTAAGCCCGTCTTCAGCTTAGACAGCACTTTTGCTCCACGAAGCGCTGGCTCAAACGGTGAAACGAGATCAGCGATAAAAGATAAAATACGAGATACCAAAGGGTTTGATCCTCGGACAAAGATTCGCGCAGACGAACTGAAAGAGCAGGTCGAGAAGGTGTTGAAGTATCTCCCGAAAGAACAGCAAGAAGTTCTCAAACATAGATTTGGCCTCGATGGATATGAACAGAGTTCACTGCAAGCGATTGGTGATCAGTTTGGAAAGATTAGAGGTAATGGCAAACCAGTAACGAAAACCCGAATACGGCAAATAGAGCTTCAAGCTCTTCAGACGCTACGTGATTCAAAAAAATGGTCAGAGATCTTAAAGAGCTTTACTGAGGAGCTATGATTGCTCACAAACAACCTTCACAACCTCACGCCAAGGCTTCATTTCTGAGACATCCCAACATCAAACCTCTTGTCATATCAACTACTTCGCAAGACAACCTTCGAGCAACTGAGACACGCGCTGCTCCTGCTAAAAAATGTGAGTAGGAAATTGCGGCGTGTTACCGTAGGCATGGAACTGAAAATAGAAATTCGGAGTACACCGTGTTATCTCGTCATACCGTTCATTGGACGAACACTACGCAAGAGCATCATTCTACATCGTTTACCGAGAATATCAGTGGAACTGCTGGACCCCAGCGACTCTCAAAGGAACAAGCACTTGCTCTTGGTATGAGGAAAGATGAAGCGTATAAAACTGCTCAGGCTGAGGTTTTTGACATGCCTCACTTCCTCTACTGCATGAGGGATATTCTTCAAAATAGCGCTCAACACACAGAAGCAGAATCAGAGCTTTTATCAAAGATTCAACTTGCCGCTACTCGCACCTCCTCGCTTTATCAATTGAAACAGTCTGATGAAATGAAAGGAGCTGAAGGGCTAACCAAGCAATTAGTCGTTAATCAAAGACTCCTCACTGAAGAAATTGCGAACAGTCCCATTATCAAGAATGCAGTCCTTGCCTATCAAGAAGTGATGTACCAGGTACGAGATTCCTTTCAAGCCCCGGCGCAAACAGAGCCCAACGAGCAGCAACACAGAGTCAGCCAGCTCCAAAAAGCAATTCTTCACAGCATAGGGAAGAGCTTTGCAGACCATTCAGAGCTGTTTAAAGCCCTACCAAGACAAAAGTACTATGTCCGAACTCAAACACCAATTCAAAAAGTTATTGGCAAAACCCTAGAACACATAAGAGACACGCTAAGAGAATATAATCCTTCTGATAAGAATTCACCGGTGTGTTCTAATATCCAAATGAAAACTCACCCAAGCTATAAGACTCTATTTAGAGCCGTGGAGGAGTATCGTGCTAGCGAATCAGAGCTAAGCAACTCGGTTCAACTTTTAGCTTTAAAACGAGCAAGAGAGCACTCCAGTGCGAGTATTCCAGAGGAAGATCTCTTTCAGGAAGCCATGATGGGAGCAATGAAAGCGGCGAGTGTTTATGATCACACCCGTGGATTTGCCTTTACTACCTGTGCGGAGAAATGGATAAAACAAAAAATCATGCGATTTATCCAAGACAATGCGGAAACAATACGAATCCCTCAGTGGCTCAAGGGGCAACAAAACAAGCTTGGAGGGCTGGTCGAATCGTTCGAGCGAGCAAACGAAAGAAAGCCCACCACAGAAGAACTCTACTCACTGGCTGAAGAAGTTGGAATCAGTAAAGACAGTGTCCGTCTTATATTGACCTCTGGGGTCCTTTCAATCGATTGCGATGCATTTGATGTGAACAACATTCCTGACGTATCGCAAATGAAGCCATGCGAAAATGCTTCGTTTCATGAAGAGCTAGAACGGGCTTAGGACCTCAGTGCTCGCGTACCCAGAGACTGTGCGAAGCGTAACAGGTAGCCGTCGGGGTCTTGCACGAGGAAGTTTAGCTCTCCGTGTTCGATGCTATTATCTCTATACCAGTACTCTTCTACTTCCTTACGAAGTTCTATCCCTGCGGATTCAATTTGAGAGGCCAAGGCTTTGGCATCTGGGCACTCGATTGAGATATTGAGCCCTCTTCCGCGGGGATAGTCTAATGGTTCAACGATCCACGCTGAGTCTTTTTCATTGCGCTCTCTATCTTCTTCGAGCATGAGCTCACTACCAAAGAATGATAGGTAAACAAACTTATTTTCAGGCCGCTCGAACTTTACGTTAAATCCGAGCAACTCTCGATAAAAGGCTAAGCTCGTTGTTAAATCTGAAACCCCCAACTCTGGGACTAATGTATTCATCACTGACCTTATAACTGACCCGGTGTTTGAGCAGTAAGAACTCGTTTAACGGAGAATGTCTTTCGTCAGCGGACACACTAGCACACCATTTCTTCTTTTTATGCCTAAAATTGCATACCCCCACGAGAACAGCAAAGAAAGGCACTGTAGAGTTTAGTTTGAGCAGCGCAGAATATCTCGAATAATCTTTAAATGATGGTTATTGTGAATGGCAATTAAACGGAGAGTAGTTCGCTTATTGAGAACTCCGAATATAAAGTGTCGAAACCACTGGTGAGGGTCAGCAGCTTCTGCGTTTTCGTAACACGCATGGGCAGTCTTCATAAGCTCTTCCAATCGCTCAGGCGAGGGCTTCTCTTCTGGAATAACCTGTTCTGGCGCTTTCGCTTTTCCTCTTGGGAACCGTCCCAGAGTAAAGATTACCCATCGTGACCAGGAAAACCGCTGTGTCTTCTCTCCGGCTGTGGAGGACGATAGGGCCTCGCACATGGCAATAGTTGCCAGTAGTGAGTGCTCAACATGTTGACCTACAGACCATTGCGAGACCTTTTCTGCTTTGTATTCGGCAAGGGGTATGAGTTCTGCAAGCTTATCTATTGCGGCATTCATCCTACGTATTCCAGCTGATGATTCTGAGGAAGCACACTGTGCTTACGGCATTGTTACCATAGGGCGGGAGAAAGAGATAGCACAAAGACGTACGGAGGAACGCGTACAGAAAAGATATCA
>RFPC01000105.1 GCA_009926305.1 bacterium | reverse complement strand
GACGATTGTTATTCAGAAAGAGTTGTTCAGAGCGCTTTTGCAAGACAATCCGCAGGTTCGAAACCGAGTAGCTCAGCTTGTTCGTGAACGGCAAGTGCAGAATCTTTCGAATACTCGAGATACGGATTCTGGGAAGCTACTGGATTTTGTCGTTAGCCAAGGTGTTACCGATGCTGAAAATGTATTGCTCATCGATTCGGATCTCTGCGTGGGATGCGACAATTGTGAATCTGCGTGTGCCGCGACACATTCGGGGTATAGTCGTTTGGATAGAAAGGGAGGAAAGAACTACGACTCACTCCAAATACCAGTATCGTGTAGGCACTGCGAAAATCCGCTTTGTATGATTGATTGTCCTCCCGATGCGTTGATTCGGATGGCAGATGGAGAAGTTGTTATACAAGACTCCTGCATAGGATGTGGAAATTGTGTTCGCAACTGTCCTTATGGAGTTATACAGATGGTCTATGACCGTCCTGCTACTGGCTCCAGAGGCTTCTTCGACTGGCTCTTTTCATCGTCATCACGATCAGTGGAGGAGGCCTCTACCGGAGGAGCCAAAGCAGGGAAATGTGATATGTGTCGCTCTCTAGAGGGTGGACCTGCCTGTGTAAGAGCGTGTCCTACTGGTGCGGCGATGCGGGTGAATCCAAATAAGATGCTCCGAATCGTATCGGAAAGAAGGCAGGAAGCATGAATCGAGAAACTTTTCTTAGCTATCACAACTTCTTTTATTTGTGGATAAGCCTGCTCACGATTGTGATTCTGAGTGTATTGTATATTTATCATTCGCCACTTGGTGGGGCCAATGGAGGAACTGTTCTCGGCTATTCCTATGGAGTACTTGCAACCATCGGTGTTTTGTATCTCATGTGGTATGGAATACGGAAACGCTCCTATGCGAAAGCCGCGGGGAGTCTCAAAGGGGCCCTTGCTGCGCATGTTTGGATTGGAGTGTCTTTACTACTGATCGTGCCGCTGCATTCTGGCTTTCAGTTTGGTCTTAATGTTCATACATTCGCCTATGTACTGATGGTAGTCGTGATTTTGAGCGGTATTTGGGGAGCCTTTAACTATATAACTCTCGCTCCTCGAATTCAGGCGCATAGAGGTGGTGGTTCACAAGAAGAAATTGTGGAACAGATCCTCTTCCTTTCCGCAGAAATCGAAAGAATAGTGGCCAGTGGAGAGGGCGATTATCTTTTGCGAGTGATGCATGAACTAGACATGCCTTTTTCTGTATCGCTCAAAAGTTCGTTAGCCAGAAATCGAAAAGCGAAAGAGTTAGACGCAAATCGCGCGGCCATTTTACTGAGCGCAATCCCAGAAAATGAGTCAGACCGGGGGTCTCAGCTCATTGAGCTGATCTCGAAAAAACGTGCCCTGATTCGACAGCTCGACTCTGATGTTGCAACTCTGTATTGGATGCGAGTTTGGCTCTACTTGCATGTGCCATTGTCTTTCGGACTTCTTGCGGCGGTGGGTGTTCATATTTTTTCTGTTTTCTATCGCTGGTAGTAAGGTTCGGGGGGTAGGGGAGGAGCTATGAATCTTCGAATTGTTATTGAATTCATCCGAGGGAATGGTCAGAGCGAGACCACCTCGCACGAATTTAATAAAAACTCGATCATAATTGGTCGAGGAGGAAAGTCAGATCTCAGCTGGAACTCCGATAAATTCTCTGCGGAGCACGTACGCTTGTCTCTTCGTGATGAATCGCTTTTTGTCGAAGACCTTCAAAGCATCGGTGGCGTTCGAGTAAATGGACATCTTATTCAGCGGCAAGAGCTGCGGAGCGGAGATACCATTCGCTTTGGTGATGTTATTTTTACGGTGAGTAACGAATCGAATACGTGGGAGCTTTCTGGTATCCGCAGAGAATTGCTAGACGAGAGCCTTGAGGAGTCTGCTGATAACCGTGTTCGTAGGCTTGATATTCGATATGTGTTTCCAAGTATAAAAAAAGTTTCGGCTCTGGTCGTAGTTTTCGTAGTTCTATTGTTTTTTATATTTCCATTGTTGGATATTCCCTCTCGAAGGGGTGCTATGGTCTGGAGCTCCGGACAGGTATCGTCCGCGCATATGATGATAGAACATGACTGTCAGGCGTGCCATGCGCATCCTTTTAAGCCAGTTCAAGATGAAACATGTCTTGCGTGTCATGAGATGACCGATCACGCCGTTTCTCTCGTAAAGAGTCAGTCTCCGCATGCTGAAGAGCGGTGTGCAAGTTGCCATTTTGAGCATAATGGCTCGAAAGGAATTACAGTAACCGAGTCAAAGTTGTGTACAGGATGCCATGAAAATCTCCTCAAGGTTATTTCAAAAGCTGATATGGAGGTACCTGAGTTAAGAGATGTGATAGATTTTAGAAGCCATCCTGAGTTTGCAGTGACTATACACTCGGAGGATGGCTATCAACGAGTCTCGCTGGATGACGCAGCTCGATTACTAGACCCTGCTCGCATTCAATTAAATCATGCAGTCCATCTACAAGATGGCCTGATGGGCCCTGACGGAACAGTTCAGTTAGGTTGCGATGATTGTCATCGTCTCACTCCCGATACAAAAACGTTTTCTCCTATTTCATACGAGAGGGATTGCTCAAGTTGCCATGGTCTTGAATTCGATGAACGTTTGCCAGGTGTCAGTGTGCCGCATGGTGATGCTGAAATAGTCTATAATTTTGCGTACGCTGAATATGCAAAACTTTTTCTTGATATCCGAGAACGCCCTGAGCGAGTTGTTCCTGGCTTTGAGCGCTTTAAGCCTGGAGCGGTCCGTCGTAAGTCGGTTGAACAGAGAGCATTTGTTCATAACGAGGTCGACGTGGCAGCACGAGGTGCAGAGGAGCAGCTCTTTACAAAGAAGGCATGTCATCTCTGTCATACTATTACGGAAAAGACATCAGAGCAGTTTTCAAGAGATGGAGAGCACAGTGCTCGATTCATTGTACAAAAACCGAACATTCCCGATGTTTGGATGCCAAAAGCTCACTTTGCCCATGCGGCACACCAAGAAATAAAATGTGAATCATGTCATGAAGGAGTCAGAGCTTCCGAGAGTACTCGTGATGTACTCCTTCCAGGGGTTGAGTCTTGTAAAGTCTGTCACAGCGATGTCGGCGTCCGAGGGAAAGTTCCTTCTGAGTGCGTCTTGTGTCACTCGTTTCATGAATCCAAGGTCTTACCAGAAGAGAAAAGACGAGAGCTTGCTGAATTCGCTCTGTTCTCTTTCACTGAGGGGAGAGAGGACGGATGAGGCATTTCATGCGGCAGTTTCATTTCAGCATCGCTCTCGTTCTATGCACTCTTATACTTGGATGTGGTGGCGGCGGGGATGGGAGGAGTAATCAGGAGAGCTCAGATAGTGGCTCAGCGAGCGCCAACTATGACTGTGATGGGAGTTGTTCACACCAAAGTTTGCTTGCTTCGGAGGTGGAACAGATTCTTCTCAATGCAATTGTTGCTTCGGAGTCTTTAGGAGTTGCAGCTACCGTGGCAGTGGTTGATCGGGTTGGGAATGTGCTCGCTGTCTATCAAATGGACGGAGCTGCACAAACAACGATCATTAATGGTCAAAAGGGTGCAATTGGTGGCCTAGAAGGAGTGTCGGTTCCAGCCACGCTTGCTGCAATATCTAAGGCTGGTACGGGGGCATATTTAAGTTCGCAGGGAAATGCATTTAGTACTCGTACTGCAAGTCAGATCATTCAGGAGAACTTTAACCCGGGTGAGAGTAGCCAGCCTGGTGGTCCTCTTTTCGGAGTTCAATTCTCTCAACTGATCTGTAGTGATATCACCACTATTCCCACAGAGTTTTCTTCAGGTCTTACTCTTGGACAGAACCCATCGTTTGCTGGAGGGATAGGTCCACGCTCATTGCCGCTTGGGCTCAGTGCAGATCCTGGCGGGTTCCCAATTTATAAACTTGGTGATCCCGTTGGGGGTATTGGCGTTGAGTTGGACGGATTGTATTCACTTGATCCAGTAGTTTTTGATCGGGACGATGCGATTGAAGAGAGGATCGCTCTTATGGCGCTCCAGGGTGGCTTTGAGGCCCCCTCTCAACGCGCTGCGGAGACAATTTCTGTCGTTGGAAAATCCCTTCGTTTTTCAGATATTAGCCTGAGTGAGCTCGAACAACTGTCTCCATCGGGAATAGCTCTTGACATGGAGCGTCTTGTCCCTGTGCCACTCTTTTCGAATGGAACGATACGCGCGGGCGCACAGTTTGGGGATCCCAGTTCTGGTGTGATGAAAATAACTAGAAGGGGAGTAGCCGCAGCAGTGCTCACGGACGGTACGGGTAATTTTCGCTTTCCCACTGTCGGTGGAACGCCGCTGCCGTCGGGAACGGAGCTCGCTGCGCACGAGGTGGATGCTTTACTTGATAGTATTCTGCTTACCGCAAATCGGACTCGCGGGCAGATTCGGAATCCAAAAAACTCATCCGCGAATGTCAGTATTTTTGTCGTTGACTCCTTTGGCGAAGTTCTTGGCATGGTTCGAAGTGGTGATGCGCCTGTCTTTGGGATTGACGTTGCGCTTCAAAAAGGAAGGACAGCAGTTTTCTTTAGTTCTGATGATGCTGGTGCGAGATTGGATGATGTTCGAGTAAGGAACGCTGTTGGTGAATTTAATGATTATGTCGGAGCCGTGCGCTCGTTTATCGGTGAAGATGCGCTGACCGGGACACATGCCTTTTCTGATAGAGCAGGGGGCAATCTCTCTAGACCCTTTTATCCAGATGGAATTCCCTCATCTTTTCATGGGCCGTTCTCTCATCCCTTTCCTGGACTGGCTCAGCCTGGAGTAAGGACGTGGAGTCCATTCAATACGGGATTACAACTTGATCTTATTTTTCAGAGATTGGTTCAGCCGCTTGGAATTCCAGTCAATCCCCCCAGTGTTCTCCCTGATAGCTGCACGGACAGTCGGGTTCTTGGCAGCAGGCTCCGAAACGGAATTCAGATTTTTCCTGGTTCGGTGCCTCTCTATCGCAATGGTATACTCGTAGGTGGAATTGGGATTAGTGGAGATGGCATCGACCAAGATGATTTGATCGCATTCTATGGTGCGAGTAGGAAAGGGCTTGATTTTGCGGGTCACCAATCAGTAGGAGATGCAGAGTTAGGATTTAATGCACCGCGGCAAATACGAGCAGATCAAATTCAAGGACCTCTTGAGAATACACGACTCCGTTATGTGAATTGCCCGGAGTCTCCGTTTATCGATAGCAGTGAACAACAGGTGTGCGGAGAGCTATGAGAAAACGATTTGTTTTGCTCCTTCCAGTTTTCTTGTGTTTGATCGATGTGGGGAGCACTCATGCTCAGCGTTTGCTCCGAGCTCAAAGAATCATTCAAGAGCCAATTGATGCAGTTCCTGGTAGTGAGGAGAATGGCCGAAGGGGAGACAATCAGGATCTTCACTCTTCAGGGATTACTCGAAGAAGACCAGGACAGCCCGTTACGGAATTTCCCGGCAATATTTATGAATCCGTGCGAGATATTCATTCAAGTGCATCAGAGTTCGTTCCGGTTCAAGATCGTTGGCGTCAGTTCTATGCTGGCAAGTGGTATGATCCATACAATCAAAATATTATAAAGGGAGATCTCCCCGTTTTTGGGAGTCCGGGACATGAGTGGTTTGCCGAGTTTTCTCTTATCTCGAATACCACTTTTGAGCGATTTAAGATTCCTGTTCCTGTTGGTGTTCCGAGCACGCTCAATGCCGGTTCATTGGATACGTTTGGAAATGGAAACTTCTCGCTAGCTGTCCAACAGGTTATTTCCTCTTTCTCCCTCATACGAGGAAATACGGTATTTATGCCCCCCGAACTTGAGCTTCGCATTACCCCTGTTTTTAGTTTGACCGATGTAGATGCCGCAGAAACAGGCTTGGTAAAAGTCGATCCGAGCCGGGGGACTGAAAGAACGCAGGGAGATTTATCGCTGCTTGAGTTCTTCTTTGATTATCATATCGCAGATATTAGTGAACGATACGACTTCATTTCACTTCGTGTAGGTATTCAAGAATTTTCGAATGACTTTCGAGGTTTTGTCTATTCTGATCAGCAGCCAGGCATTCGGCTTTTTGGAAACTGGGATAATAATAAATGGCAGTATAATTTAGCATGGTTTCCCCGCCTCAATAAGGAAACAAATACTTTTGTAAACGAACTTGAGAGCAGACATGAAGATGTTTTTATCTTTAATGTGTATCGACAGGACGCATTCGTCCTTGGGCATCAAGTTCAAGCAAGTGTGATTTATCGTGAAGATCTTGCTGGAGAGTCTAAATCCCACTTCAATGATAATGATCTTCTTGTTCGTCCTGCAGCAATTGGTGATGAGCGCCCAAAGAACATTCGTTCAACGTATTTAGGATTGAATGCTGATGGGCATATTGGTCGTATAAACACCACAAGCGCGTTTTATTATGTCCTTGGGACCGAGACTCACAACCAGATTGCAGGTCGTGAACAGGATATTCGGGCCTTCATGATAGCACAGGAGCTCTCATATGATTTTGATTGGCTGAGGCTCCGTGGTTCTCTCTTTTGGGCATCGGGGGATGCTAACCCCTTTGATTCAAAAGCTGAAGGCTTTGATGCAATCTTTGATCGTCCAAATTTTTCGGGTGGAGACTTGTCGTTTTGGCAGCGGCAGGGTGTTCCCTTTATCGGTGGAGGTGAGGTTTTTCTCGTGAATGTTGGAAGCCTCCTGCCAAACTTACGACCCACAAAAGAAGAGGGACAGTCAAATTATGTTAATCCTGGGCTCCGTCTCTTCAATTTAGGTCTTGATGTTGAGCTTACGCAAAAGTCTAAATTAATAACAAATGTAAGCTATCTTATGTTTGATGAATCGGCAGTTATTGAGCGCACCCGTCAGAT
>RFPC01000104.1 GCA_009926305.1 bacterium | reverse complement strand
TTTTTACGAATCTTATTTTGGAGTATTAGCGAATAGTGAAGGGAGCTACCAGACAATCAATAATGAACGGGCTCGCCCGAGGGCTTTGCGCTCTGGTATTTGTCGGCCTCGTGTCTATTCGTTTTGTGTCACTTCAAGCGGATGAGCTGCGTCCGATTCTTCCTGGTATGAGTCGTGATGAGATGGAAGCAGCCAGTCTTGGCTGTAGAGATTGTCATGTAAAGACTGACTCGCTCACGATGCACGAAAATCCAGCGGTAGTTATTGGATGTGCTGATTGTCATGGCGGGGATCCAGCAGTAAGGGCTGAAGGAGTTGCCTCAGGATCGCGAGAATATGAAGAGTTGAAAGATCGTGCTCACGTCTTACCTGCTCACTCTGAAAACTGGCTGACGAGTGCAAATCCAGAAAATAGTTATACGGATCTCCTGAAGGAATCTTCCGAGTTTGTCCGTTTTATCAATCCCGGTGATCTTCGGGTCGCACCAGAGGCGTGCGGAGGATGTCATGCCGATATCACTCGCGCTGTGCAAAAGAGCTTAATGACAACGAGTGCCATGCTCTGGGGCGGGGCTTCTTACAATAATAACATTCTTCCCTATAAAAATTACATTCTCGGAGAAAGCTACGGAAAGGATGGAGAGGCTCAAATGATCCTTCATGGGGGTGAACTGTGTGAGGAAGAAAAGGCGCGTGGAGCTTTAGAGCAACTTACCTCGATGCCTCAGTGGGAGGTGCTTGCTCCTGGGGATGTCTTTCGTATTTTTGAGCGCGGAGGAGAATTTGTAAAAACGCAGTTCCCTGAGATTGGAAACCCGAATCCACTGGAGGAGCCTGGACTTCCTGATGTTTTACAGTCAAATCGGGGAGAGGGTACGGGTGCTCGCATCGCTGTCCCAGTGATCAATATCCACAAAACTCGTCTTAATGATCCCCACCTTTCATTTCTTGGTACGAATGATCACCCGGGAGATTATCGGAGCAGTGGATGTACAGGTTGTCACTCTATTTATGCGAATGATCGCTCAGAAAAGCACTCTGGACCTTATGCGAAGTTTGGGCATGAGGGAAAAACTCAGTCAGTTGATGAGACTATTCCCCGTGATGAGCCAGGACATCCATTAAAACACGTATTTACCAGAGCAATTCCGACCAGTCAGTGCATGGTCTGTCATATGCATCAGCCAAACATGTTCGTGAATTCCTACCTTGGATATACGATGTGGGATTACGAATCAGACGCGCCCCACATGTGGCCTCAGGATCAGCGGTATCCCACCGATGAAGAGCGTATTGAGTCATACAGACATAATCCCGAGGCAGCCGCCGCCCGTGGATTGTGGACTGACAAAGAGTTTTTAAAAAAGGTCAGTGAACTCAATCCACAATTACAAAATACGCAATTCGCTGATTATCATGGGCATGGATGGAACTTTCGTGCAGTCTATAAAAAAGATCGCAAAGGAAACCTTTTGGATGCAGACAATAATATTGTTCCGCATACGGATCCCGAGAAATTCAAAAAAGCGGTCCATCTCTCTGATATTCACCTAGATCTCGGAATGCACTGTTCGGATTGCCACTTTGCGCAAGATGTTCATGGAGATGGAAATATCTATGGTGAAGTTGCCCAAGCTGTCGAGATTCAATGTAAGGACTGTCATGGAACCGTTAAGGAGTATGCGAATCTGACGACGAGTGGTCCGGCTTCGGGCACGGATGGGAATGATTTGTCCCGTATGCGAACTCCCTTTGGACAGTCACGGTTTATTTGGAAGGGAAATAGGTTATTTCAACGTTCTTCGGTCACTGAGAATCTTGAATGGGAGGTAAAGCAGGTAAGGGATTCGGTAAATCCTCAGCATCCGAATTATAATGAGGCATCCGCGCGTTCAAAGACTGTAGAGCATTTTACGTCTGGGGACGGGGAGGATCCAAGGTGGGGCAATCTGGCAGGTATTGATCAAGCCGACAATCTTAATGAGCTACTGGCACATAATAATGATGAGATGGCCTGTTTTACGTGTCATAGCTCGTGGGTAACGAGTTGTGCGGGATGCCATTTGCCAATTGAGGCGAATTGGAAAGAGGAGTCAAAACATTATGATGGGAAACAAACGAGAAACTTTGCGACCTATAATCCCCAAGTCGTTCGTGACCAGATGTTTCAAATTGGAAAGCATGGTCCAGCCAAGGATGGAAAGATCGTTCCCGTACGATCCTCAAGCGCACTGATTCTTTCTTCAACCGATATTAATCGTCAGAAAATTTATATACAGCAACCACCAACTGCCGCCTCGGGTCATTCTTCACAAGCGTTTGCTCCTCACTTTCCGCATACGGTGAGAACGAAAGAAACTAAGCGGTGTAATGACTGTCATATCTCAAAAGAGAACGATAATAATGCCATCATGGCGCAACTACTTTTGCATGGAACACAATTTGTGAATTTCATGGGTGCTTTCGCCTATGTGGCAACGGGAGAGCATGGACTTGAGGCAGTACGCATCTCTGAGTTTGATGAGCCACAAGCTATTATTGGAAGTTATCTTCATCGTTATGCCTATCCAGATAATTATAAAATGCACCATGAGGACAGGCAGCAGAGGCTCGAGGAGTCCCATCGGCATCATGGGGTAGGTGGAAGCACGAATACGATTCAACATAGAGGTGAGTACTTATATACCACTGCAGGGGAAGCGGGATTCCGCGTTTATGATATCGCAAACATCGCCAATAAGGGGTTTTCGGAACGTATTGTGACTGCTCCAGTATCTCCTTTAGGACATGACACGCATATTCCCTCGCAAAATGCCACTTCTTTTGCACTACCAACCAACATGCCCATAGCGCCATTTCGGCAGCAGTTGCCAGAGAATTTGGAAACTCCACTTCATGAGATTTATCACTATGCGGTCATAACAGATGCAGAAGAGGGATTGATTCTCGTTAATGTCGATACATTACAAGATGGTGATCCGACAAATAATTTTTTGAAGAGAGCGCTTACCTGGAACGAGAAAGGAATTCTTGCTGGTGCACGACATATTACGCTCGGTGGTTCCAATGCTTATATTTCAACAGATACAGCATTAGTCATTCTCGATCTGGATAATCCGCTTTCACCAAAGGTGCTAAAAACTATTCCCTTTCGAGAGCCGAGAGCATCCGCTTTACAGTTTCGTTATCTTTTTGTTGTGGATAGTGATGGATTGCATGTGGTCGATGTAACTGAGGGGGAAGAAGCAAAGAAGGTAAATACCGCTTCCATTCCTTTACAGGATGCACGATCAATATACCTTGCTCGGACCTTTGCTTACATTGCAGGAGGAAGCGAAGGGCTGGTAATTGTCGATATTGAGAAAGCTGAGCAGCCAAGGATTTACTCCAAGTATTCAGCTGGGGGAGTGGCATCCGATGTCAATGATGTAAAAATCGCGAGCACGAATGCCAGTCTGTTTGCATATCTTGCTGACGGGAAGAATGGTTTGCTCGTTATGCAATTAACGGATCCAGAGCGAGTGCCTACCTATTATGGTTTTTCTCCGAATGTGGAGCCGAAACTCATCGCTCGTAAGAAACTCGGTGGGCAAGCAAAAGCGATTACAAAGCCATTAGACCGTGACAGGGCAGTTGATGAGACGGGAAATCAGGTAAGTGTCTTTGGAAGACTGGGTTCTCGGCCATTCACGAAAGAAGAGATGAAGCGCATGTATCTTCGGGAAGATGGGAGAGTGTATGCATTTCCAAATGATTGGTAAAACGGATAACATCGCTCGAGCCGAGCAGAACTACATTTGGTTTCGATGATACGTGCAACTCCTGATTTATTTTCAATGATGTCATTAAAATGCATTGACCGAACGACTCGTCTCTGAAAGGCTTTCAACATGTTTTCTCATCTCTGTTCTTCAACCCTAGCCTTCTCAGAGCGGATTTTCGATACCGTGGAGCATTACTGGAACAGTGATGAATTTAAAGGCATCATCTGGAGCGGAATTGCTGTATTTTTTGTGCTCAGTGGTTTCTACATAGAGTTGACGAGACTAGAAATTTTACCAGTTCACAAACTACCAGTATCTCCTCTCTATTCGATTCATCTTGCTTTTACTGCGGTATTGGTTGTTGAGGTTATTGAGCTCATTTTGAGTCTGTCTCGTTCTTTTTCCGTTTCCGTTGGAAAACAGCTGGAGATTTTCTCTTTGATTCTTCTGCGACAGGCCTTTGAGGTTTTAAGCAGAGTGGATGATATTCAAGCAGATTTCTCATCAGCTGGGGAGCATTCTTTCCAGCTCTCAGCGATGATGCCAGCGCTTGAGCATGGTATTGGTCTCATGTTAGTCGAAGTGGTGTGCGCTCTGGGCATTTTCGCGCTTTTAGCATTTTATGATCGCATACATGTCTCGAGAAAAATCATCTCAGTGGAAGAAAATGAGCGGAGTTTTATTCGATTAAAGAAGTTGACCGCGCTTCTCTTGCTCTGTGTATTTATCGCGTTTGCGGTCTTAGGAAGTATAAGTCTCTATGAAGGAGATGAGGGATTTTCACTCTTTAAGAACTTTTATTTAGCGCTTATTTATGCTGATATCCTTCTGATTCTTATCTCCTATCGCTACAACAATAGTTATGCGCTTATTTTCCGAAATTCTGCATTCGCAGCTTGTACGTTATTAGTGAGACTCGCATTAAGTGCACCCCCTATTTTGGGCGCTCTCTTGGGACTCTTCTCGGCTGCTCTGCTGCCAGGGATTATGTATTGCTATAATTGCGCAGTTGAACCATATGGAAGGGAACCACATTGACGCAAGTCGGAATAGGGGATTAATTTCCCTTGTTTTGTAGACTGTGCTTGTTTTGTAGGCTGTGCTTTCGTGACTCGAGCTCCTCCCATCTTGCATAGAGCTTATCTACGTTAGCCTTTGCTTCAGCGTGTTTTGCAGAGACTGCTTTGCTTTTTTCAGGATCGATATGCGAAGAAGGGTCAGCAACTTCTTTCTCGATAAGCGCTAATTGAGCCTCAGCCTTCTCAATCTTTGACTCCATCTTATTGTACTCGCGTTGATCATTATAGGAGAGTTTTGTGAGAGGGCTTTTCGGCTTTTCCTTGCGAGATGTCGTCAGTGATTGTTCTTCGACGTCTTGAATGCTTTGCTCATACCACTGAGTATAGCTGGCAAATTCAGAAACTTCCCCTCCTGAAAATCCTAAAAAGTGGGTACAGACCTCTTCAAGCATAAAGCGATCGTGAGTGATGAGTATTACCGCACCCGGAAAATCAAGAATCATGGTTTCGAGCGCTTCAAGCATAGAAATATCGAGATCATTCGTCGGCTCATCGAGAAGCAGAAGATCAGCCTCTTGCCTGACAAGGATCGAGAGTAGAGCTCTCGCTTGTTCGCCCCCGGACAAGGCAGATAGCAACTTCATGTGTTCTTCTGCTTCGAATCCAAATCGCTTTCCCCAACCAATTACATGAATGGACTTATCTTGATAGATAACGTGATCGCTCCCGTCTCCGAGTAGCTCCCCAAGAGTTTTGTACGCGTCGAGAGATTCTCTTAGCTGGTCGAAGTAGACAATCTTTAGACCAGATGCGTGTTTTACCTTTCCGGTAGCACTCGAGAGTTCTCCCCCAAAGACTTTGAGAAGCGTAGATTTCCCTTCTCCATTCTTTCCAAGTACTCCCAAACACATCCCATTAATCAATGTAAAGGAGAGCGCTTCAAAGAGTGGTTTCTCATCATAAGAGAAACTACATTTAATGAGTTGTGCTAGCTCCCGCGTATTTCTTCCTGCACTTTGAAATTCAATGGCATCCTGGCTGGTCTCTTGCCGCAATTTTGCTTGTGCGAGCTCTTGTTTCAAACGAAGGGCTTCTTTCATTCGATATGCTGCTTTCCCAGTGCGAGCACTCGGACTTCGTGCTGCCCACTCAAGCTCACGCCGAGTTTTATTTGCTAAGCTAGCGGTGCGCTTTGCTTCCTGTTCAAGCTGAGCTTGTCGTTTCGATTTAAAGTCTAGATAGCTTCCCTCGTATTCATAGTATCCGCTCGGATATACCTTTGAGATTTCTAAAATTCGATTTACTGTCTGCTCAAGAAAGTATCTATCATGAGAGACGAGAGCCCAGGCGAAAGGCGCATTTTTTAAGAGGCGTTCTAGCCAGGAGATCCCCTCAAAATCGAGATGGTTCGTTGGCTCATCGAGTAAGAGCAGATCGGGTTCTAATGAGAGTGCTGTTGCAATACTCAATCGTTTGCGCCATCCCCCAGACAGTTCGCGAACTGGCTGAGAGAAGTCCGAAAATCCAGCTCGAGAGAGTGCTTTTGCTGCGTTTACTTCCTTTTCATGAACAGGGAAGTCATTTTGAGGTTGCGAAGAAAGGACTACCTCTAAAACGGTTTGAGATGCATTGAAGTTTTCCACCTGAGGAAGATAGTAGACTCCTCGGTTTGATTCCGAGAGAACTCTTCCAGAGTCTGGAATGATTTGTTGTGCGAGAATTTTTAAGAGAGTTGATTTTCCACATCCATTCGGACCAACGATGCCAATACGAGCGCGCTCAGGTATTGTAAGCTTGAGTTCGTTGAATAAGGGACGAGCCCCCATCTGAATGGAAATGCGGTCAAGTGATATCAGTGCAGTCATAGTTATAACTTTAGCAGGGTACTATGTGCGTCAGAAAAGTGGAAGGTTCTGAGAGAGGCGTTATTGATCGATAACTGGACATTACAAAGGAAGCAGGTATCCTGTACCCAGTTTTCATGTGCGGAGCGAAGAAGAGACAGCAAGGGAGAATGAGCAGGGATAGCTATCAGAAACTGGGTCTTTATTACGATGAGGTCGTAGGGGACCGACGAGAAGCTATTCGGCAAATCCGTGGGTTGCTACGAGTCTATGCGCCGACGGCAAAAACTTTGCTCGAGATTGCTTGTGGCACTGGGACAGTGCTCCAAGCTCTTGAGAAGCGCTATGAAGTGGCGGGACTCGATTGTTCCGAAATCATGCTGAGCCAGGCT
>RFPC01000103.1 GCA_009926305.1 bacterium | reverse complement strand
ATAAGTGGGACACTATATAAGTGGGACACTATATAAGTGGGACACTATATAAGTGGGACACTATATAAGTGGGACACTGTATAAGTGGGACACTGTATAAGTGGGACACTGTAAGCAGCATTTCGTGGAACTTTGCTGCAAACGAGATCCCCTCGTTGCCACGTACGGATAGTCCTCTCCTGAGATCGTCTCATTTGTGGCTTTATCAGCTCGCGCTTCCCGCCAACGCATTATAGACGATCCGCTCCAGAATTACCACCTGCCCTTATGAGCGACGTTTTATCTATGCTGCATATCCTGAAGGGTGCTTCCCTTGCATTACTCGTCCAATGTCAGATTCGGCATAAAACTGTAAAAGATTCGCCATAAGGGAACGATCTTCATCTCGGGTGGCCTCCTCTTTTTGTTTTTTCGTATCAGAAAGCAAATCCCCATAGGAAGGATAGAAACCTCCCTGCTTCAGCAAGCACTTTCCCCCGAACTTCTCTTTCACAAACGTCTCAAATTTCTCCCAAACCATCTGATCATGCTCACCACCCCACGCATACTCTCTTAACCGATGCCGAAGAAAAAGTTCCTTTGCCTCTCTTTCCCCTTCAGGTATCGACGATGAAGAGATCTCTCGTGTGAATAAACGATGAAGATCACCAAGTCGTCTTAGAGGAAAACGAAAAATATCATCTTCAATATCGCAGGTATTCTCTCCATAGAAATCACTGATTCGAATATTTAAAAACTCCTCTTTAAGCCTCTCGATGACCTTTGAGTACGAATCCAGTGAGCCGCCAAGACCGGCAAACATTTCGTTCGCTTTTGAGACATACCGACAGGCTTCTCCGATATCTCTCTTCTCACTACTCATAATTTCCTTTGCTCGCTCAAGATCTCCCCAGAGTGTGCTATTTTTCTCGTCAGCCAGTAGCAGAAAAGGCGTCGCCGTGGAGTCGTAGTTCGGCCAGGGGCGAATCCTCCAAAACACGTCACCTGGCCTCATCTTCCGAGGCACCTCATAGTAATATTGAGTCCCTACGTGTTCTCCCCTCGATGCGAAAAACTCTGCCAACTTGATAGTCAGCAGAACATCAGAACGACTTTCATGTGACTGCGCGCCCTTGAGCAAACCAAAGGAGGAGCATAGATTCTCCAATGAGAGACTTACTTTCTCGCTACATTGAGACTCCGATAAAAGATCACGAAGTTTCTCATCTCGATGATATAACTTCTGAGACAGATAAAAGAGGTCGACATTACGCCAACGTCCAAAAGGATTTACCCCATTACGGATAAATGTAGTGTTGAGGTACGGAAGATCAAATTTTGCGGAATTATAACCGACTAAACATGCTCTTACATCAGATGAGTTTTCAACATGTCGTGAAAGAAACTCCGCTATCGCATAGACGGCTTCCTTTTCAGAGAGCTTTGCTTTTTTTTGGTGGTCGAGAACATCGACTCGATTAGTGAGAATGGCACCAGGATGCGGCAATACTGTCCGCTCAATCCGAATCAGATCACTATATTCATCAACAATAGAGAATTGCTCATCCGTTACGATAAAAGAAAAATTAAGAATCTGTCCAAGCTTACTTAATTCAGTCGTTTCAAAATCATAGAAGATTAAAGTCATGGCGCCATCCATTGCTCAAGATACCTCTTAGGGATGGATTCTTACGCATTAAAGAATAGAGAGAAAGAGGAGGTAGAAGACGGGCCCTAAAAAAAGTAATGTGAGCAACATAAATATTCCAAAGAAAAGCCCATCTCGCCTCAGAGACTTCTCATCGAATGTCGCCATGCCAAACCACCATTTTTAATAGTAGCCAAGGATATCGTTTCCTCCTGTACATTAGTGAAGGTTTGGGAGCTTGAATCTTAGGGGAGCATTGCAAAATTCACGCAGCGGACCCTACTCCTCTTGTCTCTCCCGAAAGCTCGCAGAGAAGGCATCAGAGAATCTCAGAGATGCCCTGCTACAACTGCCATGCAGTAATCCAACGGGTCTCAACGAGCCTGCCACCGAATTCATGAAGAAGACGCCGTTCAATATCAGCCATGTGAGCAGCGCCATAAAAAATTGCTATTCGCTCAGGCCTTGGTTGGGAACGCAAGACATCCCTCAACACCCTGAGCACACGCGCATTTCGAAAATCAAGCAGGTAGTATTCTATCGGAGAAAGGCTAGTAGAGGAGAATGTCTTCGTGTAATGCACCAACGATTCGGCAAAAAATAATCTTCTTGCCGAGACATCAAGGTAGAGCGCTATGACTTCTGGAGCCGAAAATGTAACGCTATCCATCTGTTGAACGGTAGAGGCAAGTAGAAGATTAAGCATCACTTTCCCAAGAAGAACTGATAAATTCTCTCCTCGACTTTTTGCCTCTCGTTGAAAGTCCTCCAGAGAAACATCTGCATGGACAAAGTTCGGGAGAGAATAGTCGATCTCATCTAGCTGAAGGCTTGCAAATAGGAATCGTGCAAATCCTTCCTGTAATACATTGACCAATCCTCCTCGCTGCGCTCCAGGAACTGGCGTTGCACCAGGAGGACCAACAAGCTCGTAGAGAACAATGTCATAGCTCCTGAAAAGCTCATTCAGTTTTTGATAATACTCCTTGTCACCGATATGAACCGCGCTTACCAGCGAGACGAGAGCCCCATTAGATAAACGATAATCACTTACTGCGACCTGAAGTGCACTGCTAGCGCGCTCTGGCATACTCTCTTCATGCACGACACGAAAAAACACCTGTTGGAGGCTCTCCGCTTGCACAGGAATGCTAAAACCAATGAGAATCAGGCAATAAAAGAGCTGCGAAAGTTGTTTCAGGGGAGCCATACCGTTGATCTTAAATGGTTTTAACATCAAGCGGGAGGCTATAGTTGAAAACTGGCCATTATTACTACTGAAAACTGGAGTATTCCTGAAGATTGCTCAACAATACTCAACTGCATTTCTTTATCTGATGAGTGCTTTTTACCCTAATAAGTGGCTGTCGAGACTCTCTGAGCTGAGGTCTCTTCCATTAGGAGCATCACTATTTGAAGTCTCACCACTGGATGAACCCCCTCCATTACCAGCAGTCCCGCCATTACCGGATGATGGAGAACGCGCACTACCTACGTCATCATTCGATGAAAGAAGCCACTGTTTTCCCCCTCTTCCGAAAATAGCATCTACCCCAAGACAGTATTTTGAGTACCTCGTCTGGGGAAGGGAATACCGACATAAAATTGACTGAAGCCACATTGGCACGGCTTGATTCGTCTTGACCTCGAAGACTCCAAGGTCAGGAGCAATAATAGACTTCTCCTGGGCATCATTATACATCGCTAAGTTTTCACCACCGGCTGTGATTCGCGTATCAAGGGTTATACGCATATCATTTTCATACCGCGGGATAAGTGGTCTGCGATGATATCGAATGTTGACCACTGGAAAAAGCTCAAGACGATCTTGAAGATATAATAACTCTCGAGCCGCATCAGAATCTTCTAGTTCTTCAAGAATCGCGCCGAGTGGAATTTGATTGTGGAACTCAAATCGGTCGAGTATTTCGGGAGACTTTAGATTAACACGCTTCTTGTTTACGAACTGCTTGTGCTTTTCCTTGATTTCAATAAACAGTGCTGTGGACTTCCCTTGAGTATTATAAGAACGAAGTCTTATTTTTCTTCGATATCCTACTGACTCCTCCCGGTCATAGTAGAACCGAAGATCAGCAGTGTCATAATAAATACTCGCTATTTCATAGGAGTGGGTCGCGTTTACATGAGGATCATAATCACAATACGACAATGCATCCTCGAACAGCTCATCTGCCCGATTCAGAGGAAGAATATACTTTAACTCATGCCGAAATCTGGCCATACAAACTTTACAAAACGCTTCTTTTCATTAGCCCCTTACTAGAGGTCAATCAAATGATTTGAGCCGACAACCTGAACTCGTAAGTTCGAATTAAGTGCGGAGAGATCTTCAATAAGCTTCGCGGCACTAAACTTCTTTGGAACTTTAATAGAGAAAGTAAGCTCAAGCTCGGTTCCCATACGAGTCGTCTCGGCTGAAACGAGACTAAACTGTTCTGAGTGCAACTTCAGCGTATCATCAAATATCCCTTCAAAATCATTCGTGAGTGGTATTTGAACCCGAACCAATCGCTCCGTAAGCCCGTGTTCGCCAAACTCTACAAGAGCTAGAAGAATAGAAGCACCGCAGGTAATAGTGGTTAAGACAATCGCAACGGTATAGAAACCTGTTCCACACGCCATGCCAATACCCATCGACAAGAAGATGTACGCTACATCGCGCGGGTCTTTCACAGCGTTTCGAAAGCGAATAATTGAAAGAGCTCCAACCAGGCTAAACGCCCTTGCGATATTCGAACCAATGATCAGCATAACCGCACCGATGACCATCGAACACATGACGAGGGTGACCATAAACGAGGGCGAGAAAGAGGCACCGCGGTATGTAATCTGGTACGTCTTTGCCACGACGAGAGACAAGAGAAAAGACAGTACCAAGCAGGTAGAAATACTGGCTACCGTTATCACCTGCCCAGGATCCGAGAAATTCTGTATCTGATTCATGAAATCGTTCACGTGTACCTACCTCAACTTACTTATAAACTCACTAATTTCAGACTTTCGCGGCTTCTCAAAAGGTTCTCCGTGACTCCGCCGTATCCTAGAGAGCCTCAACTCCCTTAAAATAGCAAGAAAAACGGTGTTGCAAAACCACCTCCCCCTTCGGGGCAAGTCGTGCTTTTCTCCCCTCTGAATAAGACGGGCATATCCTTAGTCTTTTACTGAATCGTCCCTCTTCTGGCAACCAACAGGTAGTAGACCACAGACACAGCCTTTTGGTAGCCACATGCGACTCTATATATATGTATTTACTATGGAATTAACAAGTTTGCCCCACTTGGAGCTCTCCACTCCCCAGTAGGGCCAGCCCCCAACAATTCGCTGCCCTCCTTCCTATACGCTCGAGCGTGTCAGCGGTCACTCCAGTGAAACATGCTAACCGTGTCCCTCTCTGCAGGCTCTGAAATCGGAAAAAGCTCTCCCTATTTCCGGTTCCCATAGCACCAAGAGCATCATCTCTGTTGAATCTTTAAGGACATTACAGTACGACAGTAGGGCAACAAATCCTCGGGGACGTAGATATGGAATCAACTCTTTCGCACTCAACACCAGTAGCAGGGAAGGTTAATGTCGTTGAACATGACGGCGTATACACCATCTTTCTCGGAAGTGAGGAAGAGCGCGTCATCACTATTACCAGTGAGCGAATGGCATCGCTGAAGGAAACAATCGCTCAACTCAAATCACTAAAACCGAAAGGAGTAATTATTTCTGGTCCCCGCGAAAATATGTTTGCGGCGGGTGCAGATATAAACGCGATTCAATCAATCCAAGATCCACTGGTAGGCGAAGAGCTCGGCAAAGAGGGACAAGCTGTTTTTCAGATGATTGAAGACCTTTCATGCCCAACCGTTGCTGCTGTTAGTGGACCGTGCGTTGGTGGTGGATGCGAGTTGGCTCTTTCTTGTGATTTCCGGCTCATCTCTACTCATCCGAGTTCTCAGATAGGGCTTCCCGAGACGAAGCTCGGTATCCTTCCCGGCTGGGGCGGCACACAAAGACTCCCGAGACTGATTGGGATTCAGAAAGCTCTTTCGATCATTCTTCCGGGAAAAACTCTCAAAGCGAGCCAAGCAAAAAAATATGGGTTAGTAGACGAGGTACTCGCTCCAGCAAATATCTTAGCTCGCGCCGATGCAATTGCGCGCAGGAAGGGAGCTTTGCCATTCAAAAATCAGATTTCGTTAGTCGATAAATTTCTTACCTATACATGGCTTGGGCGTCACCTGGTTGAACGAAAATCTCAAGCTGCAATAATGAAAGAAACAAGAGGAAACTATCCCGCTCAACCAGCAGCTCTTCAAGCCGTACTCCTCGGACTCAGTGCTGGAACAAAAAAGGGGTACGCCCATGAAGCAGCGGAACTTGGTCGACTACTCGTAACCCAAGAGAGCCGCTCTCTGGTAAATCTCTTTTTCCTCACTGAAGGCTCAAAAAGAATAGGAAAAGCGGCAAAGGATGATTTAAGAGCCCTCAACAGTCTTGTGGTTGGTGCTGGAGTTATGGGGGCTGGAATTGCGGGAGCATTTGCCCAAAAGAATATCCCAGTAATCCTCAAAGACACGGAATTGGAGGCCTTAGAAAGAGGGAAGGCTCAGATTGCCCGATCCCTGGAGAAGAAAAGATATCTTTCTGGGGAAGATCGCACCGCAATACTGGAGAGAATTCGTACAGGTACAGAGAATCCAAGCGGAACCGACCAGGTCAACATTGTTGTAGAGGCGATTGTTGAGAAAATGGATGTGAAGAAAGCTGTCCTTGGGAAGCTTGCTGCTGAAGTCGCGCCTCAAGCCATTCTCTGCACTAACACTTCATCTCTTTCCGTTTCAGAGCTCTCGGAAGGGATTGCTCATCCTGAACGGGTCGTCGGAATGCATTTTTTCAATCCTGTTGAGAAAATGCCATTGGTAGAAATTGTACGTGGTAAGCAAACAGACGATCGAAGCGTTGTTATTGTGGCTGGGCTCACGACAAAACTCGGAAAGTTCCCGATCATAGTGGAAGATGTGCCTGGATTTCTCGTGAATCGCATTCTTAGTCCCTATCTTAATGAGGCTGGAGCACTTTTAGAGGAGGGATATCGAATTCAAGACATCGATCGCGCTGCTCAGAAATTTGGAATGCCAATGGGGCCAATTCGCTTGCTTGATGAGGTTGGACTTGATGTCGCAGAGCATGTTGCGAAAATTATGGTAGACGGATATGGCGAACGAATGAAAAGCCGGGGCTCGGTTGGAAAGCTCGTAGAGAAAGGGCTCCTTGGGAAGAAGTCTAGAAAAGGCTTCTATGAGTATAGCGATGGGCACGAGGTGCCAAACTCTGAAATACGTTCTCTTCTCGGGATTACAAACGAGCGAGAAGTCGGAGACCCAAGAGTTATAGAAGATCGACTCATTATGAGTCTGATAAATGAGGGGATTCGTTGTCTTGACGAAGGAGTTGCGGGGATTCCTGGAAAAGAAGCAGCAAATCAGATTGATCTTGGTACCGTTATGGGAATCGGGTTCCCCCCTTTCCGTGGAGGCCTTATCTCGTATGCGAATTCCTTAGGAGCCAAAGCAATACTTGAAAAATTGCGGCACCTC
>RFPC01000102.1 GCA_009926305.1 bacterium | reverse complement strand
CAGAAGCGGCGCGACCCGCCGACCAAAGCCGATGCTGATGACGCCGCCAAGGCCTACAGAGACAGACTTTTAGGCGACCCTGAGGGAACCCCTGCACCGATGGGATTGCAAGAACAAGTCCAGGCACTCAGCTTTGTTGACTTCGAATTTTCGCAGCCCCGGGAGCAGGGCTTGCGACGCAGGGTGAACCAGTCTTTTGGGCTGGATGGACTGCTCGTGCTCTGAGCCAATCGCGACGACCGCTATGGCGTAAGCGCAATTTGTTCGAGAAGCGAGGCTGACGGTACGAAAAGAGTACGAGATCCATGGATAGGAGTCAGACCATATCCCACAATTTATGTTGATGGTGTCCAACAAGCGCATAGAGGGACGAGCAATGGCCCTTTGTTTCACCTATCGCCCGAATAGCGCCAAACCAATGGCCATTCTTGAGAAAAGTTCAGCGCACCAAGCGCTCGACATGACTCGCTCGCATTCGAGGAATGTCGAGCAGGTGGTCACAAAAACCAGAAGACCAAAGGCAAAATCAGAGCCCTACCGTGAGCAAGGATCTTGCCTTCAACTACTGACAGCATTTTGATGCGCAAACACTCCTCATTGGTTTAAGTTGTCAAGTGTTTTCGGGCAGGCGAGATGTGAGCTCTTGAATAAGTGAGCGTCGTGCAATTTCAAGATAATTGACTCGCCGCTTCGAAGAGGTAATTTGCTCTTCGCAGTCTCGAATAGCTAACACTAATTTTTGCGCGTCTTCAGGCAAGTCTGCGATTCGATAGGACTGCTCACCTATTGTAAGCATGGCTTCTGGACCACCTGGAGATTCAGCTTGCAAGGACTCATTGGAGCTGTCCATGGCACCATTCTGATTACTGATTAATGATAGGTGAGACAGACTTGGAAATCAAGCCAAGAGATCCAAGTGGGCTTAGCATTTGAGTCTCCACTGACTCACCTGCGTTCAGTGAGTGGCGCAAACAAATCCTGCATTATATTGAAGACAATGCTTATTGTGCGCTTCTTTTCCAGAACAATGCTTGCAGTGATTCCCATCCCCGAGCGTAGAGCATCTGGCGGAAGATTCTGCGGAACTGAATCAGGGTTTAATGCGATACGAGCGACATAAGCTGGAGTAGTTGCTTGCCTATCAGGCGAGGATGTGGTTGGTGAGATCGTTGTGACCACACCTTCGATAGTACCGTAGTCACTCGAAGGGAAGGCATCAACTGTGATTTCTGCAGACGTTCCAGGTTTTATAGGAGCCGAGAGACGCGAAGAAACCTGCACGCTCGCGATCAAGCCCTCCTCAGGTACAATCGTTGCAAGCAAATCACCAGCCTGCACACGTTCTCCCTTAGCTTGGATATTAAGAGACTGAAGAGTTCCACTGATAGGAGACAATATGTCAAACTTTCGAGACCGCTGCTTCAATTCTCTTATCTGATTTGTTATGTCATTCTTCTCAATGCTCTGTACGCTTTCTGCCTTTAGGCGTTCGTCCAAGAGGTTTTGTAAGTCTTGGCGATTCTGAAATACCTGATTCTGTTTCTCAAGCAGCTGAACTTCACTTGCGGAGCCCTGGTCAACAAGAGATTGTAAGCGGGAAAAAACTTCTTGGTTGAGAAAGACCTGTGCCTGGAGTTGCTTTTGCCTGCTCAAGAAGGAGCGTTCTTCATACTTATTTCTGTCATCGATCATATTGAGCTTCTTTTCTAATGTACGAATTAAAGGGGTTATATCAGCTCTGTCTAGAATGAATAGTAACTGCCCAGTGTTAACGTATTGATGTTGACGAACGTTGACCTGATCAATCAATGCTGATTCAGGACTTTTAATGGTCACCTGTGAACGAATCGTTTCAAGCTGGCCAGGCAGTTGAGCTGTTTCTTCAACAGTATTCAAAGATGCCCAAACAACCAAGCTGATTGAACCTACGCCCAGGGTCCAAATGAGGATACGACTCCACACAGGCGGCGGCTCGAGCAACAATTGCTGTGCATCATTGTCAGAAGTCTGACGAATATCTTCGCTAGGGGAGGCATTTAACTTAGAGGCAAAGCCCAGCAATCGAAGTAGATTTCGTTTCATTAGCCTACAAGCTGCTGTTGATAAAGAGCATAATACCGTCCCGCTTTCGACATCAGCTGTTCGTGGGTGCCGACAGAATCCAAGCGACCATCATGCATCATCACGATTTGATCTGCATGGATTAATGTCGAGAGGCGATGAGTAATCATAAGAACAGTTGTGCCTTTTAGTTTACGTCTAAGATTATTTACAACCTGCTGCTCAGTGTCAACATCTAAAGCACTTGTCGCCTCGTCGAGGATAACGAGGCCAGGTTTCTGCAGCAACATTCTGGCTAATGCAACACGTTGACGTTGTCCGCCAGACAAACCTGATCCCTTTTCACCCAGAGGAGTATTGTAACCATAGGGCAGAGACATTATAAATTCATGGGCACAAGCCATTTTTGCCGCTTCAATAACCTCATCTGCTTCAGCCTCAGCATCAGCCACCGCTATATTATTGTAAATGGAACCTTCGAAAAGAAGACAGTCTTGGGGTACGAAGCCTAACTGTCTCCTCAGAGAGTAGAGCTCAACCTTCGAAACATCATAACCGTCGATAAGCACCTTACCTTGTGTGGGCTCATAGAGGCGAGGAACAAGTTTAAGCAACGTACTCTTGCCACATCCACTCTGTCCAACTAGACCGGTAAAACTACCGGCAGGAATAGTCAGACTTACACCTGCTAGCTGAGGCTTACTATTCATTGAATAGCCAAAGCTGACTTCATCAAAGAAGATTTCACCTTTGATCGGAGGCATTGCAATATTAGTAGATTCGATTTCACTAGTCTCGAGCGGTTGGTTGACAACATCGCCCAAACGTTCCACAGACATAGAAACTTCCTGGAAGTTATTCCAAGTACTAGCTAGTCTAAGTATCGGCTGGGTTACATATCCACTAATAATACGGAATGCAATGAGTTGACCTAGCGTTAACTCATTCGAGAGGACTAGTGATGCGCCAACGCAGATTACGAGTATGTTGGTAGTCTTGTTGATTAGCTGAAGAGCATTTGAGCTTGCAGTATTCGCGACAACGGTTTTAAATCCTTTGTTGATATCATCAAGGTGACGACTTTCCCAGTTTCGTCTTGCTGTTAGCTCACTATTCTGCAACTTTACTGTTTGGATTCCGTTGAGAACTTCTACCATGTAAGAGTGAGTTCGAGAATGAGCCTCGGCGCGCTGTCGAATAAGTTTTTGAGTGATCGGTGTTAGTCCTAGAATGACGACTAACAGAAGGGGTATGCTTCCGAGAATAATTCCAGACAACAAGGGTGAATAGAAGAACATAACACCGAAATAAAGGAGAGCAAAGAGGGCATCTAAGACGACCGTAAGTGCTGTTCCAGTGAGAAAACTTCTTATCTTATCTAACTCATTGAGACGACTAGCCAGCTCACCGACCGGACGCTTCTCAAAATATCGTGCATTTAGCCTAAGCAACCTGGAAATAATCGAGCTTCCTATATTAATATCGATACGATTTGATATCTCCATGAACTGAAAGGTGCGCAAACTGCTAAAAACTAATTCGAGGATCATAAATAATCCCATTAGAACAGCAAAGCCCCCCAGGGCACTAGAAGACCCCTGTCCAATTACGCGATCAATGATCTGCTGGAATAGCAGTGGTGTTGCCAAGGCAAATAGCTGAGTAATGAAGCTTGCAATAAAGACTTCGAGTAGCCCATATTTGTAAAAACTCATGTACGGCAGCATCCACCCAAGACCGAACCTTGAAGTCGGAGTGCTTGATCCGCGTACAACTGAAACTACACTTACTGATGGAGAATCGGGTGAGGCTATATCTGTTAAACCGTATAGCCTGATGCCTTGTGTTGGATCAATGCAAAGTAGATTCTCATTGAATGAATCTACAATTAAGATCGGACGGTTGCCTGAAGAAGTTACAGCAATGGATGGAGTTGGAAGGCGGCTGAATTCATTACATCGACAACTCACAACTCTACCCAATAAGCCAAAGCGATCAAAGACTGTAATTAATTTGTCAAGTGAGGGTCCGCCCCTGCTATCAGTGAGATAATCAGCTGCTTTCTTAACCGTATCTCGACGAGTAGGTAAGGAAAAGTATTTAATAATCATCAAGAAAACAGCCTCGAAAGCCTTTTCTTGAGACCGTCCGGTAACTGGTGTGTAGCCAAGTTGGCGGACTTTACGAGCGAGCTCCCTATCAGAGGCAATGAAATCTGAGGGTTCAAGCTCTATCGTAGACCCTCCATCGTCAGCCCTCAAAAGTGGTGTAGGAGATCTAGCAGATTCAGACTCGATAGCACTATCTGTAGGAACCGAATCATCAATAGGCGTGCTTGATGGAATTATTTCGTGACTGCTGATTAGCCGAACTGTCTCGTCTTGCCAAGTTAGCACACGTGGTAATGGTCCTGTCCAAAGCTCGGCCAATGTGACAGCAGTGATTACCTGGCCGTATCGATACCCCTGTGCTGGCTTGTCGGCATAGACAAGCTTAGCTGATGATTGATTCGTTAGGTCAGACGCCACAAGAGGGCGCCAACGGCGCTGGAAGACGCTTACTAACTGCTGGTCTGCTGGAACAGTAAGCAATCCTTCAGCTATAGATTTCTGGAGAAGAGGAAACTCACTTGGAGATACCTGACATGAAATGATATCATGAATCAGGTCTCTGCACTCAGGCTTACGTCCAAGAGCTCCAATTAAAACAATCTCACAATCGCTGGATGCAACTACTTCTTCCTGCAAATCCGAATCGAAGCCAGAGAAGACCCCACATAAGTAAGGAGCTTCTATGCGAATTACCGTGTAAGATCCAAACTGTCTCGTAGGATCCAGTACACGGCACCATCCCGTTTTGACAAGGGTCAGCTCAGTGCTTGACTTCGATGTTTGAAGAACGGTGCCGGTCTCTACCTTAACCGTCTTACAGTGAAATTGTTCGGCGAAAGCAAGCAGCTGGGTGAACTGCGGTGTAGTTAAGAGCATCGGTCAGGACCTCGAGTTAACCCATTCCATTAATGAATCTTTTATTGAATCTAATCCCTGACCAATCTGAGACTTAAAGCAGACATCTTCTAAAAAACTCTTGGTGTTTTCATCATATTCACTATCGAAACGGTACTCCATTCTAATTAACGTATGCCAATCTTCAGCTTGAAATGGGCCAATTAAATGACCTGCTTGTGCTGTACGAAGACGTGCGGCAATTTCAGGGTGAGGCGTCGTGAGATCGACAGGACCTACAATGCCTTGGGTCTTAGATTCTGGCCCGCACGAATATCGAGCGGAAGCTTCTGCAAAAGTGATTTCACCAGCCTCAATTGAGTAATAGATCTCTTGACAAAGAAACGGATCTTCGACACGCAAAAGGCTATATAGCACGCGATCTAGCTTATCCTTGTAGCGTAGGTAGAGTGTTTCCCCGGAGGCAGTTACAAGCAGTTCTCGTAATTCCTTGCGTCGCCACTCATGGATGGCCTCTGACATCATCTCTTCGGAATCAATACCTAGGCTCATGCACCACTTCTTGCGATCTTCGTCGGTCTCCAGCTTATGTTCTTTGCAATACTTAACGAGTGCTTTATCGTGGATTATGTCTGGATCGGAAAGCTCTTGGTTGTTAAAGACAACTTGGCGCTCCTTCAGTTGGCGCAAAAATATCTCCGCCATTCCGAAGCGAAGCAAGAGTGCGAGGATGTCCCTTCCCGATGCTGTTTTAAGAGCCTGTAGGATCTGAAGGGTCTGTGGATTGATCTCGTCTTCAGAGGCCTGCCCATGTTTCTGAACTGGGGAATCCATGATACAACTTTAACACAAACTAGGTGTTAGATCCGCTGAAAGTGAGCGATAAAACCATCGATCATAAGAATTGCTGCACCGAGAACCCGAGCTTAATATGGCAGTCAAGAAGTTGAACAAGCATCAGGGCATCAGCATAACTAGGATCAACTCCGATGGCAACCGACAAATCTTGTCGAAAACGCGAAAAAGATGACCGTATCTCAGCATCAGACGAATCTTTGCAGTCTCTGAAGGCCTTATCATACCAATCCATCCATGAGTGCTCCGTTTCGTCGAGAGGTTGGAGCAACAACCGTTCCACGCAAGGTTGGACTTGGGAAACAAAATCTCCAGGATTTGTGACGTGACTCAGTAGTTTCCAAAGGGCTGATTGAGGCACGGTCGCTGTACTGAAAAATGTCGTTCCACCTTTCGACTGGAATACTTCAGATTCAGGACCGAGTCGAGAAATTACCAGTCGTCCACCTGTGAGTCGGATTGACAAGTAGGTTTGATCACCACTTAGTCCCTCGAACTGAACGGCCCAATCAGCTTGAAGTTCGGTATTACGTTGTTGAATGGAAACGGGTCGACCAATACCTGAATCTAAGAGTGAGCGCAGACCCCTTTCAGCACCGTTTGGAGTTAGGATCATTCCTAACAATATCCCCCCGAGGGCCGTCGGGCTGTCAACTTCACTAATAAGACGGTTAAATAAGGCCTGGATTGCACTTGATGCTTCATTAACTACATTAGTGCGCGAACTCCTTGAAGACTGAGATGGAGTTGATCGTGTGCTTGGCGTAGGAGGTTTCGATGATGAGCTTTGTTCCGTTCGCCGATTTGCAGAGTCGTAGAGTTCTGGGTCTGCATTCTCCAGCGTGTTATCCCTAGGTGTAGATCTAGATCCGCTGACATCATCCACAGAAAAGCGTGACCCCGCGGCACGGAGACTCCCACCGTCTTGCTGAGTATTAACGTTCAAGCTTGTGAGAGACCCTCGGTTTGCTTGTGACACATTATTAGATCCACTAGCTTTGCCGGAATGTGATAATGGTCGAGACGCATTTGAATCAATCGTACGTTGATTACTAATGTCATCACTACCACCCGAAGTATTTGGCGGTCGTGGATCTAGGGTTTGAGTATCAGGGACCGCTTCTTCTCCATTATTCGCATCGTCATTTGTGAACTCGGGTAATTGATCCGAGCCAATGGTTTGCGAATCAGGACGATCCGGAGTGAATGGAAGTAATGCGCGACTACCAGAGTTTGCGTACGTAGCTGGCGATGGCTTGCGTATAAGCTTCACCGGCATTCCGGGATCATCAATAACTCCAAAATTCAGATTATTATCGCCAAAGCCGTTGTCTGTTAGCGTCAAAATAATTTTGCTAATCATACGTTGACCATCAAT
>RFPC01000101.1 GCA_009926305.1 bacterium | reverse complement strand
TGAGATTATACCGTTGTTCCGCCAGCAGAGAATGCGACCCTTTCCAAGCCGTGTTCATTTTTTTCGCTGTGTATCGGGCAGTAGTCGGTTGTACTTGCATGAGTCCGTATGCGGACCGTGAAGAACGGGCCTTTGAGCGAAAACTACTTTCCGATTCAATGAGAGAGGCGATAAAAAATGGATCTACACCCGCACGGTGTGACTCGGTGTATATGTCGAGCGCAATCCGTTTAGCAGTTGCATGGGTAATGCGCGGAGAGAAATTCTCTATGTACTGGGTTAAGAAGTGGATTTTTCCAGCAACTTCTTGTTTCGCACGGGTATTGGTGTGATGTACCTGTTGTTCTAAGGGCGAAAGAGCAGAAAGGCTCACACCCTGATAGTCTCGAGAGAAAAGATCAAAATTCTGAACGCTTACTCTCGGCATGTCTTTGAGAGAAGCCCCGATAATGAGAACGAATAACGATACCGTAAGAGCAGATGCCACCGAGAGGTGAAGCAAGAGGGAGTCTCCCTGTTTATGTGGTTCGGCCAGGAGAGCGCTCTTTGCCGTTGTCTTGTTGCCGCACAAAGCGAGAGAAAACGAGTGCTTCGGATAGGTTTCCTGGCCCCAAATATTCAAGGAAGAGAAAAGCGGTTTCAGACTGTGGCAAACCGAGGAGAGAGGGTTTCGGATAAGCGAGTCGCGTGTGCTTCCCACCGTTGGTCTGTTTTTTTGCTTGGCCAGAAAATACATACCCTTTCTCCTTAACCGAAACTGCAAGTGGGAACAATGTCGAGGCCCACCTGTATGAAACAGTGATTGAGCCTTTATGTTTCGCATTGTTACCACCTAACCGATTGAGTTTACTTGAGAGAGCTTCGTGGAGGGATCAGAGGGCGTTTGTTTTGTAGTTTCGGAGAAAAAACTCCTCAATTAGCGATCTTACCCCCAAAGCATCCCCCTTCTCCTTCCTGTTATTCTTTTTTCAACACTGCTTGCTGCATGTTTTTGGATAAAATTTTTCACCTGAGAATGAACAAAAAACTACTTTCAGCTACACTCCTCATAGAATGATTCGTTTTGCCTCGGAGCGGTGCTTCGCGAGGGAACAGAGTTTGAGAGCAGAACCCTGTAACACATTGATTTTATTATGAGCCACTCTTCAACAGTTGTAATCATAGGCGGAGGGCACGCAGGAATTGAGGCGGCATCTGCTGCTGCTCGCCTTGGGGCAGAGGTGGTGCTTGTTACTCTTAGAAAGAGTGGCATTGGGCAGATGTCTTGTAACCCAGCCATAGGAGGGCTTGGAAAAGGGCACCTTGTGAAGGAAGTTGATGCCCTCGGCGGTTTAATGGGTCGGGTAATCGACGCAACAGGCATTCAGTTTCGTACTTTAAATACGAGTCGTGGCCCAGCTGTTCAGGCAAGCAGGGCACAAGCTGATCGAGAGCTCTACCGAACAGAGGCGCAGCGGCTGATAAGCATGCATGACGGTATCTCCATAGTTGAAGGTGAGGTGTCTGCCATAGAAGAGGCCAACGGAAAAGTTCACAACGTTCGTCTTCAAGATGGAACTCGGATAGAGTGTGGGGCGCTTGTTTTGACTACGGGCACGTTTCTAAGAGGGCTTCTTCACTGCGGAAGCACTCAACGGCCAGGGGGTCGGCATGATGATGCTGCGTCGAATAATCTTAGTGATTCACTGAAACGATTTGGTTTTACACTGCAGCGCCTTAAGACAGGAACCCCGCCAAGACTCAAGCGTTCTACTATTGACTTTGAGAAGTTGGAAGAACAACCCGGGGAAGCTGATGCGCAACCATTCTCTATTTTGACGCCGGCGATTCCTGAAAAGCAAATCTCTTGCTGGATCACGAAAACCAATGAAGAAGTGCACCAACTTATTCATGATCATCGAGAAGAGAGCCCCATGTTTAATGGGCAGATTCAGTCGATCGGCGCTCGTTATTGTCCTTCAATTGAGGATAAGGTGTATCGATTCGCAGATAAGAAATCGCACAATATCTTTCTTGAGCCAGAGGGCTTTGAGTCAGATATTGTATATCCGAATGGCATCTCGACCAGTCTGCCAGCAGCCATTCAAGAGAAGCTTGTTCGAAAGATATTCGGTCTCGAACAGGCCCAGATTCTTCAACCAGGGTATGCTGTGGAATACGACGCTATTGACCCCCGTGGCTTACGTCCGACCTTAGAAGCAAAAGATATTGAGGGACTTTTTTTGGCGGGCCAAATCAACGGCACCTCGGGCTATGAGGAGGCAGCTGCACAGGGGTTGATCGCAGGAGCGAACGCGGCGCTCTCTCTCCGAAAGGAGGAGCCATTTATCTTGTCACGTGGAGATGCATATATCGGAGTAATGATCGATGACTTAACAACACACGGGGTTGATGAGCCGTATCGAATGTTTACTTCCCGCGCAGAGTATCGACTTATCCTGAGAGAAGATAATGCCGCTGAGCGTCTGACTCCAAGAGCTATTGAACTGGGCATGTGTTCGAATAAGCAAAAAGAGTGTTTTTATAAAATGCAGGAGGCGCTTCAGGCAGGGAGAACGCATCTCGAAAAAACGCGAATAAAACCAACTGACAATACGAATCACTGGCTCAGTTCTGTAAAAAGCGCGGAGATTAAAGATGCCCTCACACTCGAGCAATTATTAAGACGACCTGAGATGCGAATGGAGATCCTGTGCGAGTTTGATGCCGAGCTGAACTCACTTGTTCCTGAAGGGCTGAGGCGTCGACTGGAAACAGAAATAAAATTTAGTGGATATCTTAAGCGCCAAGAAAAAGAAGTCGCTCGGTTGCGCCGAATGGAATCAACAAAAATCCCACTCGATTTTTCGTATGAGCAGATTCCGAGCTTGCGGAATGAAGCCAGGCAGAAGTTTCAACTTCATCGCCCGGCCTCGATTGGACAAGCGATGCGCATTCCCGGAATTACCCCAAGTTGTGTGTCTCTTCTTGCGCTTCATCTCTCTCGAGCAAGTCACTCGTGAGAGAGAGAGTCTTCAGATTGTATTTCACAGAAAAGAGAGATTGTTGATTAATTTATTGAGAAAGCAGTCGCCCAAATATATGCTTAAAACACTATTTTGCAGAGAGACGATTGGGGGGAGGATAGTTTCGTAATGCGTGAATCAAGAAAAGATGATCTTGGAAGAGAGGAGGTAAAAGCGCTTTCTGAGCGGATTTCAGAGGGGGCCCTCGATGAAACAGCGAGAGAGATTCGAGCAATTGTAGCCAAACTTTCCCATGTGGGTGGAGCAGGGATAATCGCAGCACTCGATCAGATGTCAGACGAAGAGCGCCAGAAAATCGCAGAGGCATTTGAGCCACTTCATGCGTTTGCTGAGCGAGCATTTCATCTAAGCATGGATGAGAAATTCATTGCTTCAGCAGCAACACAATATAAGCCGCAGTTCCCGTATAAAATAAGTCTAGGGGATGTCATTGAAGACTCCGGGAGATTGCCGCACAAAGCACTTACTTATGATGATATCTCTTTGGAATCGGCTGATCACTCAATGCAAGAGACGCGCTTTATCAAAGCAGAAGCAGAGATTGTAAAAGGAGTGAAGAGCTTTCCTATTATTCCGGCAAACATGCAAGCAGTGCTAGAGCCGGCTCTGCTTAAAAAGATCGTACAGCTTGGAGGGTATCCGATAGTGCACCGTTACGATCAGTGGGATTATGCTCAACCCGGCGGGCTCGATAACGTTCTACATCTTGTGGAGCAGGTAATCGAGGGGAGAGGCTTCTATCATATCGGGGGCATGAAAGAGGGAGAAAATCCGAAGCCTTTACTCGATGCCATTGGGAAAATGGTCGATAAGGGACTTTTTGGAGTGTTTCTCGATACCGCGAATGGAACGAACAATGTCGGGATAAGAACACTTCGTGCAATACGAAAAGAGTTCGGCGACAAGCTTAAATATGGAGCAGGGAATATTCATACCTTTGGTCAGGCGAAAGTGCTTGTTGAAGAAGGTGCAGATGTTATTAAAGCCGGCGTTGGAGGAGGCTCGATGTGTTCAACTCCACTTCAGACAGGAGTTGGAAAGCCGCTTGTTTCGACGATATTGGAAGTGGCAGCTGCAGCGCGACCATTTGGGGTGTCAGTCATTGCCGATGGTGCGATTAAGAAACCTGGGGATCTTGCAAAGGCAATGGTGTGTGGTGCTAATGCCGGTGTAATGGTCGGAGGACTGTATGCAAAAACGGAGCCCCTGGGGGATGCCTTTGAAGTAACGGAAGGCCCCGACAATAGACGATATCGCTTGTATTATGGAGAGGCCTCAAAGCATGCTCGAGATAAGCGAGGAAAATCCTCTGGAGCGGTTGAAGAGGGTCAGGTCGACAGGTTTGAAATTGTAGAGACGGTTGACGAACTTCACGCTCGCTTTATTGGTGGTCTTCAGTCTGCAATGACGTACCACAATGTCGGAGAAGCTACCGAACTGTGCGGCAAGCCCTTTAATATCGTTTCAACCAACTATCAATTTAGTGAGCGCCATCCTCGCCCGGAAAGCGCATGACGTGTAACGGGAAGTCCGAGTAGAAGCATACGGTTTGGGACGGAAGCCTCCCCTTTTCTCCTGTTCTGTTGATTATGGTGTTTTTTTCAGCGAGAGAACTTGCTCTTGCGTCTCTTTCTCTAGAGGGTGGGATTCACGAAGCGTAGGGGCTGGGAAGAAAAGGGGCCCAATGGAAAGAAGTTTTCAGAGGCAGGACGCAGAGTTACCTACTCTTTTCGGGCCAATGCCTTGCCAGCTGCGTTTAAGTGTGTATTCATGAACCCAACAGAGTCTCTTAAAAATAAAATGGCGTTTTAATGACAAAAACACTGGTTATCGTAGAGTCACCGACAAAGGCAAAGACGATAGAGAAGTTTCTGGGGAAAGACTTCCTCGTCACTGCTTCGTATGGTCATGTCAGGGATTTGCCCAATAGTGCCGCGGAAATACCAGAGAGTGTTAAAAAAGAGAAGTGGTCTCGGCTGGGCATCAATGTCGAAAGAGATTTCGAGCCCCTCTATATTATTCCTGAAGAGAAGAAAAAAAGGGTTCAAGAGCTCAAAAAGCTGATGAAAGAAGCGAATGAGATCTTGCTGGCGACTGATGAAGACCGCGAGGGGGAGTCCATCAGCTGGCACCTATTAGAGGTACTGAAGCCAAAGATCCCTGTAAGACGCCTCGTCTTTCACGAGATTACCAAGGCTGCTATCAAGCACTCGCTCGAGAATGCTCGTGATATTGATGAGAACCTGATTCGAGCTCAAGAAACACGCCGTATCATTGATCGGCTCTATGGGTACTCAGTAAGCCCGCTTCTTTGGAAAAAGATGGCTCCGCGGCTAAGCGCTGGACGGGTGCAGAGTGTTGCTATGCGACTTCTCGTTGAGCGAGAGAGAGCGCGGCAAGCGTTCGTGTCAGCTTCTTACTGGGATCTGACCGCGACCTTTTCGACTGCAAAGAAAGAAAGTTTTGAATCGGAGATTGCGACGTACGACGGAAAGCGCGTTGCAAGCGGAAAAGATTTTGAGCCAACCACTGGTCAGCTCAAAGAAGGTCTGAAAGAGGTAGTGCTTCTCACTGAAAAAGAAGCAAAGGCACTCAGAGATTCGTTAAGAACCGAGACCCCAACTGTTCAATCAGTAGAAGAGAAGCCATTTACTCAGAAGCCATATCCTCCGTTTACTACCAGCACTTTACAGCAAGAGGCGAGCCGCAAGCTCCGTTTCCCGGCACGACACACGATGTCTGTGGCACAAAATCTGTATGAGAACGGATTTATCACGTACATGCGAACAGACTCAACGACACTTGCGGCTGAAGGGATTGCGATAGCGCGAGATCTCATTGCAAAAGATTTTGGCGCTGAGTATTTGCCGGATACACCGCGCTCTTACAAGACAAAAGTTAAAAATGCCCAAGAGGCACACGAAGCCATTCGCCCGGCCGGCGAAGTTTTTGCTTCAGTTGAGTCTGTGCGGAAAAAGCTTGGCCCTGAAGCAGGCAAACTCTATGAGTTGATCTGGAAGCGTACTCTCGCTTGCCAGATGAAGGATGCCACAGGGACTCGAGTTTCTGTTGAGATTGGACTGGAGAAGGCGTGTTTTAGAGCCTCTGGAAAGACGATTAAATTCCCTGGATTCTTAAGAGCGTATGTTGAGGGAAGCGATGATCCAGAAGCGGACTTGGCGGATCGCGAAAAGATCCTCCCTCCACTAGCAGTGGGTGACAGTCTCAATGTTGATGATCTTACGGCACTAGGGCATGAGACGCAGCCTCCAGCGCGATATACTGAGGGGAGTCTTATCCGGGAGTTGGAGCGACTGGGAATTGGGCGACCCAGTACATGGGCGAGCATCGTAGGGGTGGTGCTCAATAGAAGTTATGCGTTCAAAAAAGGCTCTGCTCTGGTTCCAACGTTTTTAGCTTCAGCAGTGACTGGGCTCCTAGAGGGGCACTTTTCCCAGCTCATGGACTACTCTTTTACCGCAACTCTAGAGGATGATCTCGATGCCATCGCCAGAGGGGAAAAAAACAATCAGGAATATCTCAATGCCTTTTACCTTGGGAATGGACACCCTGGTCTAAAAACCCTTGTGGCGCAGGGAGAAGAGCAGATCGATCCGAGAGTCGTGTGTGGGATTAAGATTGGAGAAACCTCGGACGGGAAAACCGTAGAGGTTCGAATTGGTCGGTATGGCCCCTTTTTGAGCGATGGAGAAACGAGGGTAAGTGTGCCCGATGAGTTCGCTCCGGACGAAATGAATCTCGCCCACGCCGTTGAGCTGCTTGAAGTGGCAGCGCGGGGACCACAGTCGCTCGGAGACGATCCTGAGAGTGGGCTCCCAATTTATCTGAAAGCAGGGAGATTTGGACCATATATTCAACTTGGTGAGCAAGAGGAAGGGGGCGAGAAGCCGAAGATGGCATCGCTTCTGCCCGGGATGGCTCCAGAGGATGTTACTCTTGAAACAGCAGTACAGCTCTTATCTCTTCCGAAGAATATCGGAACCTTTCCAGATAATGGAGAGGAAATTATGGTAGCGAACGGTCGGTATGGACCGTATGTAAAAGCGGGGAGTGAGACACGCTCGATTCCAACCGATGATATCTCAGTACTTGAAATTACTCTTGAGCAAGCAATCACATTGCTTCGAGAGCCAAAACGCAGGGGAAGGGCTGCTCAACCGAAGAATCTGAAGGTTGTTGGAAAGCATCCGGTAACAGACAAAGAACTTACAATAAAAAGCGGTCGATATGGCCCCTATGTAACTGACGGAGAGATTAATGCGTCACTTCCGAGAGGAGCCGATCCCGAGGCACTGACCATCGA
>RFPC01000100.1 GCA_009926305.1 bacterium | reverse complement strand
TGGGAATAGTGGGGAAGAGAGCGTGTACAGAAAATCACTGGCTACTCGAGAGAAGGTGCTTGAGTGTATTTTGTAATGGTTCAGCGGGAAAGCGGCCCATTTCAGTACAACTTTTGATATAGGCCTCAGTCCCTCGCTGGCGAATTTCAGTAGGTACTTTCCAAAGACGATATGTTTGAAGAGGGTTTCGCATCCACTGAGTAACCCCATATTCAATGAACTGATTTATTTCTCCATATGAGGCCTGCTCAAGCGAAATTCGAGAATGTCCGAGAGGACTAAACATTTCTTGTAATGACCTTTTAACGTGGCTAAAGGCGTTGTTCCCCTCTATATCTATCGTGCCAACGGCCCCGAAGATATGGCCCCCAACCTTCATGGCACGAATATCTTCAAGGATATTTGTTTCTGAATCTACATCGTTTCCTATTACAAGGCGCGCTTCTCCTATATTTCTCAAGATACGCCGCTCCACATACCACTCATCCACCCGATGAGGAAGTACAACAGCATGTCCTGAGTCAATGTTACTTAAGCCGTTTGTCATTGATTCAATTGCGAATAAATCAACATGTGAGGCTTGTTCAACGTATTGAGCGAGCGCCTCGAATCCAAAAAATGAGTTATGAGTTGCTAGAAAAACCCTTCGCTCGAGTTTATCGAGCCCTTCAATTAGCTGCTGAAATTGTGGCTCGATTTTTTCAAGAGGCAACTTTCCACTACCATTCGATGTATAGAGCGTTAAAGTAAAATCTGGATGTCGGTATGCATCAAGTTTTGAAAGCTGACAGAAGCCAAAGCCAGCCATTTTACGAAATTCTTGTGCGTTTTCTGGTAGCCATAAAATTTGTGCAGAAGGCTCTGCTCCAGATGTAAGCTCAGACAGTTTCTTCAAGGCATTCCAAGAAGGAAATCTCTCCGGATCTCCACTTGAAAGATCGGAGCAGATAAAGGTTCCAATGCCAGCAGTGCTTGAGCGAGATAAGAACTCTATGTCCTCTGGCGAAGGGAGTTTTGGGCTTATTAACGCATTAATTCCAGTATGCACGGCACCATGTGCGAGATACTGCTTTATGACTTCAACACCTGGATGTTGTTCGATTGCAGATATGAGTTCTTTGCCTAGAACCGATCTTCTCTCAGCTTCGTCAGGAGCTTGTCCCTCAGAGGCTACATAGAGAGGGCCCGGGGAAAAAGGCTTTCCTGACGAGACAGGAAGAGCACAAACCTTGCCCGAGCGAGTGATTACAAGGCCGCTTACTTTACGTGAGTGGGTGGTGATGAGATTTGTTAAATCACGCACCTCTTGGTGTGATAGGGCAGTAGTAGGAGAGTCGTTGATTTCGGAAGAATGTACGATTTCCTGATATGATACTGATTCCAGCTGCGGACCAAAAATTCGAGCACTCGTTTTATCAATGCGACGTTGCTCATAAAAATCTCCCTTGATTTTTACAGATGAGATCGGAATATCGTCCCGTTCGGTGACCAATTCCCACATTCTCTGCGTTGTTGGATCGCGGGGATTCTCCGCAGCCTTGGGATCAAAAAGCTTTAGCTTCGTCGCTGCAACGTGTTTCACGTCTGGATGAGTCGTATTCTCGTCAATAAGCAGAGTAAATCCTTGCTGAGCATGGAGGCCACTGGCGTATATTCCAAAACGGGCTTCGATCACAGAGCTCCGCTCTTCGGGTGGTTTAATAGGTCGATACTTAAAGAAAGCGCGCTTTCCATGTCGAATAACGGCACTCAGCTCATCCGGCGGTAATGACAGTACCCCCTCCGAGTAAAACTGAATATCACCAAGCGGAATATGAACCTGGCCATCTGACTCGCTATATTGGAGTGACTCTCGTGCTCGAATTCGTTGCTGAGCTAATGCATCTCCAAATTCAGTGGCATTAAGTGGGGTAGCCTCTTCGGGAATCAGTACTATTTCGCCAATTGACGATCCACGCTCAAGAGCGTGAGCAACGGGGAATACGAGTTTTCCGTTGCGTTCTGCGCTGAGGATGAATATCAAATCAGCTTCAACCGTTAATCCTTCGTTAGGTCCATAAGCGAACTCGGAGAATCTCAGATGTACACCACATTGACCAAGAGTGCTCTTTAATGCTGCTCGTTTTTGAAGTGCAGGATGGTCAATATCATTTCCATATCGTTCCATCAGCTTTAAAAAGTCTTCTCCAAGATCATAGGGACGAAGCTCGAGCATCATGTTTTTCGCAACCGCTACAGGGATATCAGTTTTCCCAGAAGCAACATTAAATACTTCTGACATCGGCTTAATCTCGAGCTGTCTGAGATCATCAACTAGTTGGAGGTCGCGCGCTGATATGACGGGGTGTTGGATGATTTCTGGCATCCCTCAATTCTACAAAAGCTGAGATGGCTATTCAAAAATTCTTTCGAGATTCATTGGGAGCAGTTGGCACGGAACAAGCCGCTGAGGAGGTGCCAGAGAAGGGGATAAGTGTGGCCCCTCACATGTAAAATTCCTGGCATTGACTGGGCTTCGTGGCTTTACGCTAACCAATTATTATTCCAGATCAAAATCGGTTCATCCCCGGTTATTTAATCTCTATCCTCAATCAGAGGCTATTTCGGGGAAGGATTTCCAACATCTTGGAGGTTTGATTAGTGTGTGCTCTCGCCTATAATTCGCCCTTGTTGACCATAATGACGATCAGTTTTATTACCGAGCCGGTCAACAAACAGGAGCGTTTCTATGAACAATCAGGGGTTAGCTCCCTTAGGGCTAGCAATCGATATTGATGAGACCCTAGCTGCTACGATAGACCATTGGCTCGGGCTGGTACGTGAGCGCTTTCAGGATCTACTTGATGTATCAATTCGTGACCTGAGTAATAATGAACTGATAAAGAGATTCGGATTCGCTCAAAACATTCCAGGGTGGGCGGGAACACCAGTCGTCGAACAATGGATAGAAGAGGCTTGCTACGATAAAAATATTATTAGTGAAACGCCACCGATAGAATATGCGAACGATACGCTGCAGGGGTTGGTTGCGTCCGGTCTCATTGAAGTAAAAGCTTACCTCACAATGCGTCCGACAGAGGTTGATCATGCCACTGCTGACTGGCTGCAACAGCACAATTTTCCTCATGCACCTCTTCTTTCTAAGCCAGAGAGCATAGCTATTCAGGATCGATATTTATGGAAGGCGCAGACGCTCTCCAATATGTTTCCAAGCATTGGAGGTATAATCGATGATCATCCAACAGTCGTAAGGATGCTTCCCAAAAGTTATCCAGGAACTTATTTTTTATTTGGTCACGAGGATAGAAAAGTCGAAGAGCTTGGAAGAGCGGATATCGACGTGGTGCCTTGTCCCGATTGGAAGGCGGTTGAAAAGGCGTTAACAGTGAATTTACACCGGTATCAAAAAAAGCTTGAGTTAGGAGATGGACTAAATCTTAAGAGTAGGACCGTTGAAAATCAAAGAGATATCTTGCCAGGACTTGAGCCTTAGGAGAGCTCTAGGCTAACGTTAAGACGAAAAAAAATATAACTGGTGGGAATGAGATATATTGTAGGAATAGCTGGCGGAACGGGTAGTGGAAAGACCACTTTTGCTACAAAGCTATCAGAGTCGTTTCAAGAGGGAGCTGCGCAGGTTCTTTCTGTAGACAATTATTATCGTTGTCAAAGGTCTTTGAGTCTCGAAGAGAGAGCGCTTGTCAACTATGACCATCCAGAGGCTCTGGAGCTTGATCTGCTTGGAGCCCACCTTAAAGAAATCCGTCAAGGAGTCGATGCGAATATTCCGCAATATGATTTTACGACTCATACGCGAAGAGAGAGTGGGACCTCGATCTCGCCGGGCAAAATATTGATTGTAGAGGGCATTCTCACTTTCTATCAAAGAGAAGTTATGGCACAGCTTGATTATCGAATCTTCATTGATGCACCAGGTAATCTTCGGTACGAACGTCGACTCAATAGGGATTTGCAAAGCCGAGGAAGAACGGAGGAGTCGGTTCAACAACAGTGGATGCAGAGTGTTGAGCCGATGTTTCGTGAGTTTTGTGCACCAACACGAGAGCTCGCCGATCTCGTGATTGATGGTGCGAGTTTCGGGAAACAAGAAGTGTATAGGGTTCGAGATCTTATTAATAAACAACTCGCACAGTGATGTATGCGACGATAATTGGCTCTTAGAATTAGTTGATTTATTAGAGAGACATTTTGTTGTTACGAAGAGGGCTTGCGTCTTTTGTGGATCTTGGTTCAGCAATAAGTGGCTAGAAGAGCTCAATGAGTTTTTGCGCTTCTCTACGGTCTTCCTCATGGATATGGCAAGAATCTATAAAGTGGAAATAGGGTCCAGGAGCTACCTCGATCTGTCGAGCGATATAGTAATGAAGAGCGATGAATTCTTGCAGATTCATCAGGAGTTTCTTGTAGGCATCAGATGAGTGCGCATGAATATGTGTCTCAAGAGCATCCTTCCTTATACGACACCAGACGGTGAGGGTGCATGGTGAGATCTCTTGCTCTTGGTCGACTGTTTTATCCCAAAGTGAAGCTACGGTTTCCCCAAGGATTCTCCCTGTCTTCAGCTTCTCTACGATATAACTTACTTGGGAGTTTGGTTCATCAAAGAGTCGATGATAATAAAGCTTCGTCCATTCATGCGGCACTTGCTCTTCCTTGTTGCCCGTTGTGATGAAGTTGTTAATAAGGAGCAGATCTTCAGCCGCCATGGGAAAGAGGGGATCTGGAGTTTCTAGGGATGGCTGTTCGAGCTTGATGAGTGTCGGCTCATCGCGAAAGTAGAAATCATTGTCTGTCTCAGAGCCCTCGCCAAGCAGGGCCGCAAGAGACATTCTCCAGGCTTCATTGGCATTTAATGTAGAGATTACAATCATATAAACACCAGCTAGAGGGTCTACGGGTAGTGGTTCGAGAGATGAGCAAGGCTATCTGCCGAGCCACTAGGGATACTTTTATTGCAATACTTTTGCTTAGCAAAACTCTACACCGTAGGCTCTAGTAACGGCAAGTTGTAGTCAGGATAGCAATGCAAGAGAAAAAATCGCGAAACATTCCAGCCAATGAGCGAACTCGAGAAACGCTAGAGCGATTAAGTGCTCTCGGAGAGCCTCAGAAGTATGTAGAAGAAGTCCGAGTACGGGGTCTGATGCAGAGGTGTGATGCAAGGTGGTATGCAAACAGAGTTTCACATACTGCCATGCGAGAAGAGCTTCTGGAGCATGGACTACCGATCGTTTCGACGCCTCTTACGGCGCCACTTCCTACTAAAGTGGGGGAACGGTTTGTAGGATGGTCATATAATATATATCTCGATTATGTAACTGGTGAGCATCATGCGGCTCTTATTTTAGGTGATACAAAGAAAGGAGCTTTGAGTGATCCTCAGGACTTTCCAGTTCGGATTCATTCATCCTCAAAGGTCAGTGATATCTTTTTTGGTAAGAACAGTGATTCCTACCAAAAATTCGAAGATGGAATGAAAGAGATCGTGAAAGCAGGTCGCGGAGTCATTTTATATCTTGAGCAGGATGGAAGGGGTCACGGAGCACCAACAAAGATACGAGCCCTCAACGAGCGGTATCAGTTTACTGAAAAGGGAGTAATCACTGAAACGACGCAAAATGGGCGGCCTCTCTCGGTTGAGGATGCTTATGAGCGTATCGGAGTTCAACGGGACAAGAGAGATTATGTTGTAGCAGCACATATTTTAAAAGATCTCGGTATAAACTCAGTAGCTCTTATGACGAATAGCGCAAGTAAAGTTGCAGCTCTTACGAGTGAAGGCATTTCGGTAAAACTCTGGGGTGATGAACATCAATTTCTTGGAAAAGAGCCAAATCGCTGGGTACGCAGAGATGATGAGTCAACTGAGTTCTGGGGAAGACTTGAGCAGCTACAAGAGCTGTGTGTTGATCGAGAGCTTGAAGCCAGTAAGCCGTGGGAATCCATTGCTGATAATCGTGCTAGACTGGAGCTTTTGAAAAAACCTTTAGTAAAAGAATTTGGCTCAGCACCTGTGCCAACAACCGAGGGTGATTGGACGTATTATGCCTTCGGTGACTACACATCAGGTGAAATCCATCGAATGCTTGTCTATGGAGATTCGAAAAATGGGTCACTTGGAGACGGAAATGATGTGTTGGTCCGAGTCCACTCTTCGTGCAAGACGAACGAAATCTTTCATTCCACGAACTGTGAATGCCAGGAAGAATTAAGAACTGCTATGGAGGAGATTCGAACTGAGGGTCGTGGAGTAATCGTTTATCTTGATCAGGAGGGCAGAGGAACGGGAATCGTTGGTAAGATGGCGCAGCTCCAAAACATGTTTACCTTTACAGAGAACGGCCATGCTGTTCCGCGGGTTGATGAATCAACCGGACGTCCAATACAGACTGTTGCTGCCTATGAAATGGCTAATTTCCCATCGGAGGTGAGAGATTTTACGGTAGCAACTCAGATGCTAAAAGCGGTAGGAGTAAACTCAGTTACAATGATGACAAATAACCCACTAAAAATTAGTATGTTAAGAGAAGGTGGGATTCCAGTTACTCCGAAAAAAATAGTAGTAGACATTAATCGACTTGCTGATGCTGAGATGTTGAAGAGAGAGCTTCTTGATAAGGCCGAATACCTTGGCCATGATATAGGCGAGGGTGACTTTTCACCGCAGTAAGCGACGTGTTTTTTAGGATGTTTTCTCGGCTCTTTCAGCCTAATTTCGATGGGTTACCGAGTTTCTATAACGCCGTCATCTTACGGAATCTTTAGTTCAGCCTCTTCTCTCCATTTGTGCATCAAATGACAGTAATGCAAGTGAGATAAAAGTTCTCACTTTCTCAACATTATTTCACTTTTAGGGTTATCTGAGCCATGCGAATACAATACTTCTTTCTTCCTATTTTCCTCTCTACGCTTATTGCGCCTTTCGTGTTGCGGCCATCTCAGGTCGTTGCGGAGCCAATGATAGAAGAGTATTCGGAGCGGAGTCTCACAAAGCGAGAGCAGCGCCGAAGAAGAGTCAGAAGGGCGAAGCGGGTAGTGAAAAAAAAGGGCGGTCTTCGTGTTTTGCCAGCAAGTGGAGAAGCGATTCGTTCAAGACGGAAGAAAAACCGGATGGCTATTGCAGCCAATGGAAGAGTTGTTTCGGGTGAGCCTCCTCGTTTAGTGGAACTCTCTTCCGACCCCGCGAACACCTTTTGGGAATCTGGTCTTGTAGACGCGATTGCAAATGACAGTGCATCCCAGGATCAATGTAATAGCTTTTGGTCAGGGAACAATGATGGTGACTCTGCAGGATTCGGAGCCTGCCAGATGGCAGAAGGGTTGGGTCGCGCACTTGAGATTGCTGCGGATGGAGGAACCTCTCTTTGTTACATGAAAAATTTTCCCTCAGAGGCAAATCTTCAAGCCGGTGGGCTAACCGTTGTCAGTGGGACGCTGCCAGATAATGATATCACCAAGATTTTTTCTCCGGGTGAGTCGATTAAACTCGTACAGGTGGATATTTCTAATTCTCCATCTTTTGGCGATGAAGAAGAGGGGGAACAAGATCACAGTATCTTTATTCGCGTCTCCCCGAATTCAGAGTCTTTTTTCTACAAGGCAGAGCTTTGGTT